>NZ_CFIFWG010000030.1:0-22639 GCF_984466335.1 Roseitalea sp.
GGCGATCAGCGTGTCGATCAGCGCGCGCTCGCCCGGATCGTCAGGCCACCAGCCCTCGGGATCGTTGAGCGCGAGCGCCCAGCGCATCACGTCCAAGCTCTCGTCGATCACCGTGCCGTCGGGCAAAACGAGCACGGGCACGGTGGCCTTGGGCGAAGCGGCGATCAGTTCGGCCGGCCTGTCGCGCAGCACCACCTCCCGCAGTTCCACACGCTGCCCGCTTGCCGCAAGGACCAGCCGCGCGCGCATCGCATAGGGGCAGCGCCGAAAAGAGTAGAGCACGGGTGGAACGGACGCCATGGCCGGGCTATGTTCTATGCCTCCTATCGATTTTTCAGCCATACATCTGGGGACGATCATGAAAATGCGCAAGCTTGGCCGCACGGGCCTCGACGTGTCCGAAATCTGCCTGGGCACGATGACATGGGGCTCGCAGAACAGCGAGGCCGAGGCGCACGAGCAGATGAGCCACGCAGTCGAAGCGGGGGTCAATTTCTTCGACACCGCCGAAATGTATCCGACCACGCCTTTCGCGGTCGAGACGGTCGGACGAACCGAGGAGCATATCGGGACGTGGCTCGCTCGGGGCGGGCGCCGCGACAAGGTGGTCCTGGCCACCAAGGTGATCGGACCGGGCGGGCACGGCATCGATGGCGGCCGTCCGGTCGGCGCCGAGAAGATACGCAAGGCCTGCGAGCGCAGCCTTAAACGGCTTCGGACCGATCATATCGACCTCTATCAGATCCACTGGCCCAATCGCGGCTCCTACCATTTTCGCCAGTTCTGGGGCTATGAGCCACACACGCAGGACACGCAAAAGGCGCTCGATGATATCGCCGAAATCCTGCAAACCGCCGATGCGCTGGTCAGGGAGGGCAAGATCCGCCATCTGGGCCTTTCCAACGAGACGGTGTGGGGCACGGCGCAATATCTGCGCATCGCCGAGGCCGGAGGCTGGCCCCGCGTGCAGTCCATGCAGAACGAATATTCGCTTGTGCACCGCATCTTCGACAGCGACTTCGCCGAACTGAGCCACCATGAGGATGTGGGCCTTGTGTCCTATTCCTCGCTGGCCGGCGGGCTGCTCACCGGCAAGTACGAGGGCGGCAAGCGCCCCGAAGGCTCGCGCCTGACGATCCACGAGGATATGGGCGGGCGCTTGACGGCGCATATCGAGCCGGCGCTCGGCCGGTATCTGGACGTGGCGCGCAAGCACGGGCTCGATCCGGCGCAGATGGCGCTGGCCTTCTGCCTGGGCCGGCCGTTCCTGACCTCGGTGATCATCGGCGCGACGACGATGGACCAGCTCAGAACCTGCATCGGCGCCAAGGACGTGACGCTGGATGAAAGCGTGCTCGCCGACATCGAACAGGTGCGTAGGGCATGGCCCATGCCGATATGAGGCACCATATCCGCAATCCCATGAGCCGGCAAAAGAAATGGCCGGGAGGGGTGCCCGCGTCCTAGTGTGGTGGATTTGAAGTTCCTGCGATTATCACAGCACGCTCGAACAGGAACTTCAAATCCGTAAACCACACTAGAATCAAGAGCTTGCTAGTGTCCTGATCGAATCTGAAGTTCGTACGGAGCATGCTGCATAATGAAGCGAACTTCAGATTCGGGACACTAGTCCAGCGCGCCGACCAGCTCCGCGTCCATCTCCGGCGAGGGGCCGTCATGGCCCATGACGCGGGCGATCTCGGCGGTCGGCACCTTGTCGCGGCCCTCAAGGAACAGCGACTTGACAACCGCGCGGGCGTGCAAGGCGCCGTCCACCTCGAAACGCTGCTCCATGTAGATCCATTTTTCGTCCCAGCCCATCACGCGGGTGGTCAGCGCATAGGACTGGAAGGGGCCGAGGGGGCGGCGATAGGTGATGCGCGCGCCGCCAAGCACGGGATGCCATCGGCGCCGGCGAACGATGCGCCACATGCCAGTGCGCACGATCAGGTCGACCCGGCCCAGATCCATGACGGTCAGATAGCGACCATTGTTCATGTGGATATTGGTGTCCAGATCGTTCGGCCAGACGCGCAACATCAGCCGCGTCTCGTCGAGCATGCCGGCCACCGGGTGGCGCCAGGCGGTGGCGAGCAGCCAGATCAGGCGGAAGAAGAGGTTCATGGACGATCGTTCCGGAAGAAGTGTCCCACATCGTCTACCCTTTACGTAAACGGAAAAGCAACATGCTCGACGGCTCGAATGGATCGGCGACCGGGAAGGCCATCGGGCGGATCGCGGCGCCGCAAGCCCTTACCCTGAGCTTGCCGAAGGGCGGGCTTGCGGTTTCCCCCGCCTTTCGACAGGCTCAGGATGAAGGAGGCAGGCCCGGCAATGACGGCGGCGTGAAAAGACGGCATCATGGCGGAGCGCTGCCGGCTCGCGCGGGGTCGCAGGCGGTGCGATCCGCCGTCTTCCGCAAATGCACCGCGCGATTTGGATTCGGCCGCCGGAAAGCCTATATCATAGGGGTATTTGAGACGCTGATTCGCGCTTTGGCGCGCAAGCGGCGGCACTTTGGAAAAAGGCCCGCATGAGCGACAAAGCGCAGACCATCCAGAACGCACCGAAAGCGCCCAATGGCGACTATGGCGCCGAATCCATCAAGGTGCTCAAGGGCCTTGAAGCGGTGCGCAAGCGCCCGGGCATGTATATCGGCGACACCGACGACGGGTCGGGCCTGCACCACATGGTCTACGAGGTGGTGGACAACGCCATCGACGAGGCGCTCGCCGGCCATGCCGACAAGGTGACGGTCACGCTCAACGCCGAAGGCTCGGTGACGGTGACCGACAATGGCCGCGGCATCCCGACCGACATTCACGAGGGCGAGGGCGTGTCGGCGGCCGAAGTGATCATGACGCAGCTGCATGCGGGCGGCAAGTTCGACCAGAACGCCTACAAGGTGTCGGGCGGCCTGCACGGCGTCGGCGTTTCGGTGGTCAACGCGCTGTCGGTCTGGCTGAAGATGAGGATCGCGCGCGAGGGCCGGTTCCACGAAATGGCGTTCACCCACGGCGTCGCCGACGCACCGCTTTCCGTGGCGGGCGCGGCGGGCGCAGCGACAGGCACCGAGATCACCTTCATGCCGTCGTCGGACACCTTCTCCAACATCGCCTTCTCCTTCGACACGCTCGAACACCGGCTGCGCGAACTGGCCTTTCTCAATTCGGGCGTGCACATCATCCTGACCGATGCGCGCCATGCCGACGAGAAGGTGGTGGACCTTGTCTATGAGGGCGGGCTCGAAGCTTTCGTGCGCTGGCTCGACCGGGCCAAAAAACCGCTCATCGATACCCCGATCGCCATCCATGGCGAGCGCGACGGCATCACGGTGGAGGCGGCGCTGTGGTGGAACGACAGCTACCATGAAAACGTTCTGTGCTTCACCAACAACATTCCGCAGCGCGACGGGGGCACCCATCTGGCCGGCTTTCGCGGCGCGCTGACCCGTCAGGTCAACGGTTACGCGGAAAGCTCGGGCTTGGCCAAGAAGGAGAAGGTCTCCCTGACCGGCGACGATTGCCGCGAGGGGCTGACCTGCGTTCTGTCGGTCAAGGTGCCGGACCCGAAATTCTCGTCCCAGACCAAGGACAAGCTGGTCTCCTCGGAGGTGCGGCCGGTGGTCGAAAGCCTCGTCAACGAGGCGCTCGGCGAGTGGCTTGAGGAAAACCCGGCCGAAGCGAAGACGCTGGTCGGCAAGGTGGTCGAGGCGGCCGCGGCACGCGAGGCGGCGCGCAAGGCGCGCGAACTGACGCGGCGCAAGGGGGCGCTCGACATCACCTCGCTGCCCGGCAAGCTGGCCGACTGCCAGGAGCGCGATCCGGCGAAATCGGAGATCTTCATCGTCGAAGGTGATTCGGCGGGCGGATCGGCCAAGTCGGGACGCTCGCGCAAGAACCAGGCGATCCTGCCCCTGCGCGGCAAGATCCTGAACGTCGAACGCGCGCGGTTCGATCGGATGCTCTCGTCGGACCAGGTGGGCACGCTGATCACCGCGCTGGGCGCGGGGATCGGCAAGGACGAGTTCGACCCCGACAAGCTGCGCTACCACAAGATCATCATCATGACGGACGCGGACGTCGACGGCGCCCATATCCGCACGCTGCTTTTGACCTTCTTCTTCCGGCAGATGCCCGAGATCATTGAGCGCGGACACCTCTATATCGCCCAGCCGCCGCTCTACAAGGTCGCCCGCGGCAAGGCCTCGCAATATCTCAAGGACGAGGGCGCGCTCGAAGACCATCTGATCGATATCGGGCTCGAGGACACGGTGCTGGACACCGCCGGCGGCGACACGCGCGCCGGCAACGATCTGCGGGCGGTGATCGAACTGTCGCTGCATGCGCGCGGCCTGCTCGAAGGGCTGCATTCGCGCTATGACCGGCCGGTGGTCGAGCAAGCTTGGCTCGGCGGCGCCCTCGACCCGGCGCTTCTGGCCGATCTGGGCCGGGCGACGGACGTGGCCGCCTCGGTCGCATCGCGGCTCGACGCCGTTTCCGAGGAGACCGAGCGCGGCTGGTCCGGCCGCATCAATCCTTCCAACGAGGGCGAGGGGGGCTTCGTGTTCGAACGGATGGTGCGCGGCGTGCGGGACGCGGTGGCGCTCGATGCCGGGCTGATCCGGTCGGCCGATGCACGCGCGCTGACGGCGCTGCTGCCGCGCTTCGAGGGCGCCTTCGATGCGCCGGCGACGCTGCGGCGCAAGGAGACGGCGCGCGCGATCAACGGGCCGCGCGACCTCATCGAGGCGGTCTTCGACACCGCCCGCAAGGGCCTGACGCTGCAACGCTACAAGGGCCTTGGCGAGATGGACGCCGAACAGCTCTGGGAGACCACGCTCGATCCCGAGGCGCGCTCGTTGCTGCAAGTCAAGATCACCGACGCCACGGACGCCGACTCGCTGTTCAGCCGGCTGATGGGCGACGAGGTGGAACCGCGCCGCGAGTTCATCCAGGACAATGCGCTGAGCGTGGCCAATTTGGACGTGTGATCGTCGCGGGTTGCAGAATGCGGACCGCTAGCCGGCTACGGATCGTCACCGACGACAAGCGCCTGACGGGCGAGACGTCGGACTGCGGCCAGATAGGCTTCCTGTGTCCAGCCGCAGTCGCGCGTCAAATGCTCCCAGTTGCGCACCGATAGCAGCGTCCAAAGAAGATCGGTCGCCTCGGCGACCATCAAGCCCGGCGCCAGAAGTCCGTCTTGGTCAAGTGCCCTGACGGCCGCCTCACAGCCTTCTCTCATGGCCTGCATGCGATTGCTCCAGGCATGGCGCGCCTCCGCATCGCTGTCCTGCATGGCCATCAGCGCACGGCCGACACCGTAGATCTCCGGAATGTAGTTGCCCCATGCGTCGATGAAGGCATCGAGTCGCCCGGCGCCGGTTGTCGCCGACCGGCTCGGCGCCAGTCGCGCATCGACGTGCTTTACCGCATCGATGTGGCGCGTGGTCGCCACCAGCAGATCGGCACGGTTCGGGTAGTGCAGGTAAAGCGCCTGACGGCTGATCCCGGCGGCCTTGGCGATATCGGCCATACGAACCGCATTGGCCGCACCTTCCTCAAGCAGCCTCCAGGTCGCTTCCAGAATACGCGATCGGGTGTCCATTTTTTCGGTTGACATCGTGTCAATATGCGGACTATTGACATCATGTCAACTTGACACGATGTCAAGAAACGAACGACGAAGCCACTCAAACATCGGAGAGAACCATGAAAACCATCATCTTTGGCGCAACCGGCAGTGTCGGCCGTCTGGCTGTCGAACGCATGCTGGCGGAAGGGCATGCCGTGACCGCATTCGCGCGCAACCCGGCGAAGATCGGCATCGAACACGCCAATCTCAGCCTGTTTGCGGGCGATGCGTTCGACCGTGACCATGTCATGAAGGCGGTCGCGGGCCATGACGCCGTCATTGTCGTGCTGGGCGCGGGCGCGCGGCGCAACAGCACGATCCGCTCGCAGGGCACGATGCATGTAATCGAGGCGATGCACGCCCACGGCGTACGGCGGCTGGTGTGCCAATCCACGCTCGGCGCCCATGAGAGTTGGAGCAATCTGAACTTCTTCTGGAAACGGATCATGTTCGGGATGCTGCTGCGGCCGGTTTTTCTCGATCATGAACTGCAAGAGAAACTGGTGCGCGCCAGCGGGCTCGACTGGACGATCGTTCGCCCCGGCGCTTTCACCGACGGCCCGGCGACCGACGGCTATCGCGAGGCATTCGGTCCGACCGTCAGGAACCTGGCTTTGAAGATCACGCGCGCCGACGTCGCCGCTTTCCTCAGTCGCCAACTGACAGACCGCGCCTATCTCCAGCACGCCGTCGCCATCTCGAACTGAGGGAGCTGATCATGGCGGAACAGTGGGATGGGCCTGTTTGGGACCCATGGCGGCACCTTAAACCGTATCGCGCTTGCGGCACTTCGCAAGGGTCTTGACGCTGATGCCAAGCGCCCGGCTCAACGCCGCGCTCGAAGCTTTCGCCTCTCATCGTTTGCAGGCAGACGATGAGAGGCCGGCGTATCGCTGTATGAGCGCTCGGACGGCGCGCGCCTCTCTCGGTGAATGCAAGCATTCACCTGACGTGACGGTCAATGGGATCGTGGCACTCCCGTGAAGAACCTGTCCCATAATGCATCCTTGTGATGGTCAAAGATCAATAGACCATCACACGAGGGGACCGAACACCTAAAGAACAAACCGCGACAGGTCCGTATTCCTGGCCAGTTCGCCGACATTGCGCTTCACGTAGCCGGCATCGATCACCATGGTCGCGCCGGCCTTGTCGGGCGCCTCGTAGGAGATGTCGTCGAGCACCCGCTCCATGACCGTCTGCAAGCGGCGCGCGCCGATGTTCTCGACGGACGCGTTCAGATCGACGGCGATGTCGGCCAGCGCGTCGATGGCGTCGTCGGTGAATTCGAGCGTCACCTCCTCGGTTCCCATCAGCGCGATGTACTGCTTGATCAGGCTGGCCTCGGTCTCGGTCAGGATACGGCGGAAATCGTCGCGTTCGAGGGCCCTCAGTTCGACGCGGATCGGCAGCCTGCCCTGCAGTTCGGGGATGAGGTCGGACGGCTTGGCGACGTGGAACGCGCCCGAGGCGATGAACAGGATATGGTCGGTCTTCACCGGCCCGTATTTGGTGGCGACCGTCGTGCCCTCGACCAGCGGCAACAGGTCGCGCTGCACGCCCTCGCGCGAGACGCCGGCGCCGAACCGGCCCTCGCTGGCGGCGATCTTGTCGATCTCGTCGAGGAAGACGATGCCGTCATTCTCCACCGATCCGAGCGCCTCCGACACCACCTGGTCCTCGTCCAGAAGCTTGTCGGACTCGTCGGCGACGAGCAGATCGTGGCTCTCCCGAACCGTTGTCTTGACCTTCTTGGTGCGCTGGCCGAACGCCTTGCCCATAAGATCGTTCAGATTGATCATACCGACATTGGCGCCGGGCATGCCCGGTATCTCGAAGCCGGGCATACCGCCCTGGCCGGTATCGGCGATCTCGACCTCGATCTCCTTGTCGTCGAGCTGACCCTCGCGCAGCTTCTTGCGGAACGAATCGCGGGTCGCGGGGCTGGCATTCTTGCCCACCAGCGCGTCCAGCACCCGCTCCTCGGCGTTGATGCGGGCCTTGGCCTTGACCGCCTCGCGCTTCTTCTCGCGCACGAGCCCGATCCCCACCTCGACCAGATCGCGCACGATCTGCTCGACGTCGCGGCCGACATAGCCCACCTCGGTGAACTTGGTCGCCTCGACCTTGATGAAGGGGGCGCCGGCAAGCCGGGCCAGGCGGCGCGATATCTCGGTCTTGCCCACGCCGGTCGGTCCGATCATCAGGATGTTCTTGGGCATGACCTCGTCGCGCAGGTCGTCGTCGAGCTGCTGGCGCCGCCAGCGGTTGCGCAGCGCGATGGCCACCGCGCGCTTGGCATCCTTCTGGCCGATGATATGGCGATCGAGTTCCGAGACGATTTCCCGGGGAGAGAAGTTGGTCATACGCTTTGCACTCGTATCGGGGGCAGTTTGTCGAGCACCGATGTGGGGAGGGTCGGCTGCACGATCAACCGCCTGATTCGCTGCCAGCCCGCGCCGAACACCATGATCAGCGCGCCCACGACAAGAAGGATCAGCGCGAAGGGCGGAATGCCCGTCTGATTGGCCGCCGAATTGATCAGATAGTAGATCCCCAGCGAGCCGAAATAGGCAAGTGTCGGGATCAGCAGCGACCGGCGGTCGATCGCCAGCGCCACGTAGATGAACACCGCGATCAGCACGCTCAGCATCGCCATCGCGCTCATGCCCGGCTCGATCTCGCCGAAGACGACGTCCTGGCCGGTCGACATGATGAACAGCGGATGGACCAGAAGCGGCGCGGAGATGACGTGCAGCCAGAAGGCGCAGTCGGACCAGACCGTGACCCGTTCCCGGTCGCGCAGATCGAAGCCGACGCCGACCGCGAAGACGACCAGACCCGAGATCAGCGGCATGTAGAGCGCGTTGCGCAGCAGTTCGGGCAGATCGTCCAGCGCCGGCATATGGAGCCGGCCTTCGGTCACGCCGTCATAAAGGAACAGCGTCATATGGAAGAAGGCGAGCGCGGTCAGGCACAAGGCGATCACGCCGGCCATGACCGGCACCCTGAAGCGCCAGAAATAGAGCACCGCCGCCAGCGCGGTGCCGCCCAGGAGCAGCGTGCCGGCCATGCCGAGCTGCGGCCGCATCGCGGCGAGCTGCAATGGGTTTTCGGGCATGGCGATGGCGTAATTGGCGCCGATAAGCTCGGTCAGGGTCGCCTGCGCGGCGAAGATGAAGCCGATGCCGATCACCGTGGAGGCAAGCCGCATGCGGTGCTGGCGCGTGACGAACTCGGCCGCCCCCCAAAGGAAGACCGCCATGACGGCGAAAGCCATCAGGGTCCGTTCGCCGCTTACCGCCAGGAGCGCAACGAACAGGCCCGCGCTCAGCATGACGACGCCGATGGTGACGAACACGTCGTTGCCGCCGCCGATCAGGCGCATGTTTTCATCGACGCTGGCGGCGTCGGCCGTCCCGGCGCCGCTGGCGAGCGCCACCAGCCGGTTGCGCTGTTCGACATCGATGATCCCGCGGTTGACCGCTTCGTCCAACTGGTCGCGCGTCAGCATGAGGCGGTCAATCCTTGCCGGGCGCTTCGGCCGATCGGGGCTCGAAACGCATGATCAGAAAATCGCCGCTCTTGCCTGTCAGTTCGGGAAGCGGCTCGAAACCGGCCTTTTCATAGGCGCGCACGGCACGCGCGTTGGCCGCATCGGGGTCGATGACGATGGAACGGTGGCCATCGCGCCAAAGCCTCTGCGCGATGATGCGGACGACCGTCGAGCCGATGCCCCTGGACAATGAACCGGCTTCGGCGACGGCGATGTCGCTGCCGACGCTGCCGGCGGGCAACAGGTTCAGCCATGGCGTTTGCGCAATCTGATCGGGCGTCTTGTGGTCGTCGAAGAACGAATACTGGACATAGCCCGCCGCCGTCCGACCGATCCGGAAGATGAAGGGCCGCGTGCGGTCGCGGTCGCGCAGCATGGCGCGGATACGCCCGATTTGGGTTTCCGCATCGCCCCACCACTCCTGCACATGGGGCCGCGCGAACCATTCGGCCAGCATGGGCAGGTCGCCGGCGGTGACGGGCCGGAGCGTGACCGAACCTGGATGCGTCGTCTCAGCAATCATCGAGGCGCTTGACCATGCGTATCGCGTCCATGAAAGCATCTTCGAGCCGGAGCGCGCACGCTCGGCGTCCCGATGGCGAGGGGTTTCACGCCGCCGCGTCCAGCGTTTCGACGATGAGATTTTCGTTGGTGTAGACGCAGATCTGGGCGGCGACGGTCATCGCCTTGCGGGCGATCGTCTCGGCGTCATGGTCGCCGTCGGCCAGCGCGCGGGCCGCGGCCAGCGCGTAATTGCCGCCCGAACCGATCGCCATGATGCCGTGCTCGGGCTCCAGCACGTCGCCATTGCCGGTCACGCAAAGCGACACGTCCTTGTCGGCGACCAGCATCAGCGCTTCCAGGTTGCGCAGATATTTGTCGGTGCGCCAGTCCTTGGCCAGTTCGACGGCGGCGCGCATGAGCTGGTTCGGATATTGTTCGAGCTTCTTTTCAAGCCGTTCGAGCAAGGTGAAGGCGTCGGCGGTGGCCCCGGCGAAACCCGCGATCACCTGCCCGTCCTTGCCGATCCGGCGCACCTTGCGCGCATTGCCCTTCATCACGGTGGCCTGGCCCATGGTGACCTGGCCGTCGCCGGCGATCACCACCTTGCCGCCCTTGCGCACGGTGACGATCGTGGTCGCGTGCATTGTCGGCGCTGCGTTCGTCTGGCTCATCACATGGTCCCTTGCTGCGAGGTTGCGCCCTATGTAGGTGGCCGACGGCGCCGCGCAAACCGGCGCACGGATCGGCTTTCAATCGCCATGGCAGCTTGATATGACGCGCTCGACCAAGCGAGGGACACAAGATGAGCGCGCGAACGGCCAAGGTGAGCCGGGCAACCGGGGAGACCGACATCACCGTGTCGGTCGATCTTGACGGAAACGGAAGCCGGAACATCGACACCGGTGTCGGCTTCTTCGATCATATGCTCGATCAGCTTTCCCGCCATTCGCTGATCGACATGACGGTCGACGCCAGGGGCGACACCCGGGTCGACGACCACCATACGGTCGAGGATGTCGGCATCGCGCTCGGCCAGGCGGTGAGCCGGGCGCTCGGCGACCGGCGCGGCGTGACGCGCTATGCGAGCCTCGATCTGGCCATGGACGAGGCGCTGACGCGCGCCGCCGTCGATATCTCCGGCCGTCCTTTCCTGGTCTGGAAGGTCGCCTTCACCGCCTCGAAGATCGGCGCGTTCGACACCGAACTGGTGCGCGAATTCTTCCAGGCGTTTTCCCAGCATGCCGGCATCACGCTGCATGTGGAGAATTTCCACGCCGCCAACAGCCACCACATCGCCGAGACCTGCTTCAAGGCGGTGGCGCGCGTTCTGCGCACCGCGGTCGAGATCGATCCGCGTCAGGCCGACGCGATCCCCTCGACCAAGGGCTCGCTGGGCGGCTAGCTCATGGCGCGCTACGTGATTCTGCGGCACGAGGAACCGGCACCGCCCGCCGGCCGGCCGGCCGTGTTGGCGATCCGCGACGGCTTTGCGCCGCTCGCCTTCCTGTTCCCGTTCCTCTGGCTGCTCCGGCACCGGCTCTGGATCGCCGGCCTGGCCGCGTTCGCCGCGTCCGCGTGCATCGCCCTTTTGACCCTGCGGCCGCAATGGGCGCTGCTCGGCCTGCCGCTGAACCTGCTCTTGGGCCTGTTCGTCGGCCTTGAGGGGCCGGGCTGGCGGATCGGCGCGGCGCGCCTGCGCGGTTACCGCATCGCCGATGTCGTCGAGGCGCGCACGCGCGAGGAGGCCGAGCTTCGGCTGGCAGCCATGGCGGCGGGGACGGACGAGGCGGGCACACCGCTCAAGGCGGCGATGGTGCCCGGGCGCGGCCTGGCCGCGGCCGAAGCGCCGGACTTTCTGTTCGCCGCGCCCGGCGGGGCGAACCGCTGATGCGCGTCGCGATCATCGACTATGGCTCGGGCAATCTGCGCTCGGCGCACAAGGCGTTCGAGCGCGCCGCACGCGAGCGCGGGATAAAGGCCGCCATCGAGGTTACCGCCGATGCCGGGCGCGTGGCGACGGCGGACCGCGTGGTGCTGCCGGGCGTGGGCGCCTATGCCGACTGCCGCGCCGGCCTCGACGCCGTGCCGGGCATGCGCGAAGCGCTCGATGCGGCCATTGTCGAAAAGGGTCGTCCGTTTCTGGGCATCTGCGTGGGCATGCAACTGATGGCGACGCGCGGCCTGGAAAAGACGGTCACGCCCGGCTTCGGCTGGATCGGGGGCGACGTGATGGAGATGACGCCGTCCGATCCGGCGCTGCGCGTTCCGCAGATCGGCTGGAACACGCTCGATGTGCACCGCGATCACGCGCTTCTGGATGGCATCGAGACCGGCCCCGACGGATGGCACGCCTATTTCGTCCATTCCTACCATCTTTCCGCCGAGGCCCGCGACGACATTGTCGCCACCTGCGGCTATGGCGGGCCGGTGACGGCGCTCGTGGCGCGGGACAATGTGGCGGGCACGCAGTTCCACCCCGAAAAGAGCCAGAGGCTCGGTCTGGCGCTGATCGGCAATTTTTTGAGGTGGGCGCCATGACCAGGCCGGAAATCCTCTTCCCGGCCATCGACCTCAAAGACGGCTACGGGCGGCGCCCGCAGCGGCCTGGCCGCGAGGACGGGCGAACCGAAAGGGGCATTGGCCATGTCTAAAATCCTGTTCCCGGCCATCGACCTCAAAGACGGCCAGTGCGTCCGGCTCAAGCGCGGCGACATGGGCAAGGCGACCGTCTACAATGACGACCCGGCCGCACAGGCCAAAGCGTTCGAGGCGGCGGGCTTCGAATGGCTGCACGTCGTTGATCTGAACGGCGCGTTCAAGGGCGAAAGCGTCAACGGCACAGCGGTCGAGGCGATCCTTGCGGCCACGAAAAACCCGGTCCAGCTCGGCGGCGGCATCCGCACGATGGCGCATATCGAAGGTTGGCTCGCCAAGGGTCTGGCGCGTGTCATCCTGGGTACGGTCGCCGTGCGCGATCCGGAGCTCGTGAAAGAGGCGTGCAGGGCGTTTCCGGGCCGGATCGCCGTGGGCATCGACGCGCGCGGCGGCAAGGTCGCCGTCGAGGGCTGGGCGGATACGTCCGAACTGGGCGCGGCCGAACTGGCCGGTCGCTTCGAGGGCGCGGGCGTCGCCGCCATCATCTTCACCGACATCGACCGCGACGGCGTTCTGGGCGGCGTCAACTGGGACGCGACCATCGATCTGGCCGAGGCCGTGTCGATCCCGGTGATCGCCTCGGGCGGGCTGGCCTCGCTCGCCGATGTGGTGCGCATGGTGATGCCCGATGCCGCGCCGCTGGCGGGCGCGATCTCCGGCCGCGCCCTTTATGACGGGCGGATCGACCCCCAGATCGCGCTCGGCGTGCTGCGCGGCATCCTGCCGCCGGACGAGGGGCTGTTCACATAGGCTCCCGACGACAGCGTCCGCCGATCCGTGCTGTATGCGCCTCTGGCTGTGGTCGCGCGCCGGTCGACCTGGCGGGCCTCGGCGCAACGCCCGATCTCGCCGTGCGAGATAAAGGCATTGCCGGGTCTTGCTGGCCGGGGAAGCCGGGCGCCCCGTTTACCCTTTTCTCATCTTTACCGAACCGCTTAACGCTTTGCGGACCCAGTTCCCCTACGCTCGGCAAACCGTCACCGAAAGCGTTCGAGAGCCAGCCATGAAGAAGATCGTCGCCGCCAAGCTGCACGGCATCCACATCACCGAATGCGACCTCAACTATCACGGTTCGATCACGCTTGATCCGGACCATTGCGAGCGGGCCGGCATCATGCCGATGGAGTTCGTGGAAATCTGGAACAAGCATTCGGGCGCCCGGATCTCGACCTATGTCATCTATGGCGAGCACGGCTCGAAATGCTGCGTGCTGAACGGCGCGGCGGCGCGCACCTGCCAGCCCGGCGACCAGATCATCATCTGCTCGTCCGACTATCGCGAGGCCGGCGCGGTCACCGACATGGCGCCGCGCATCCTGACCTTCGAACGCGACAATACGGTCGCCCAGGTGCTCGAATACCGCGCCACCCGCAATGCGCGTGGATGGTATGATTTCGAGATCGTCGACGCGGCCACCGAGGAAAGCCAGCCGGTCCCGCTGATGGCGCGCGCCTCGAACTGATGTCGGCGCGCCCGGCCCTCTCGCCCTGAGCGCCCGGCTCGTGCTAACAACCGGTCTCGCATCATGAGAAGGAGCCGGTTCGCATGACCATGAAGGTCCGCGTCATCCCGTGCCTCGACGTCAAGGACAGCCCGCGACGCCCGCAGCGGCTGCGCCGCGAGGACACGCAGATGAAAAAGAGGCGGCCGTCATGACCATGAAAGCCCGCGTCATCCCGTGCCTCGACGTCAAGGACAGCCCGCGACGCCCGCAGCGGCTGCGCCGCGAGGACACGCAGATGAAAAAGAGGCGGCCGTCATGACCATGAAAGCCCGCGTCATCCCGTGCCTCGACGTGAAGGACGGCCGCATCGTCAAGGGCGTCAATTTCGTCGATCTGATCGATGCCGGCGATCCGGTCGAGGCGGCCCGCGCCTATGACGCCGCCGGCGCGGACGAATTGTGCTTTCTCGACATCACCGCCTCGTCCGAGGGTCGCGAGACGATCTTCGACGTTGTCGCGCGCACGGCCGAGCACTGTTTCATGCCGCTGACGGTCGGCGGCGGCGTGCGCACGGTCGCCGACATTCGCAGGCTGCTTCTGGCCGGCGCCGACAAGGTGTCGATCAACACCGCCGCCGTCAGGAACCCGCGCTTCGTCGCCGAGGCGGCCGACAAGTTCGGCAATCAGTGCATCGTCGTCGCGATCGACGCCAAGAAGGTTTCCGAGAAGGGCGAACCGGACCGCTGGGAGATCTTCACCCATGGCGGGCGCGAACCGGCCGGCATCGACGCGATCGCATTCGCCAGGACCGTCGTCGATCTGGGCGCCGGCGAGCTCCTTCTGACCTCGATGGACCGGGACGGCACGAAACGGGGTTTTGACATCGCGCTCACCCGCGCGATCGCCGATGCGGTGCGGGTGCCGGTGATCGCCTCGGGCGGGGTCGGCACGCTCGACCATCTGGTCGAGGGCGTGCGCGACGGCCATGCCACCGGCGTGCTCGCCGCCTCGATCTTCCATTTCGGCGCCCACACGATCGGTGAGGCCAAGGCGCACATGGCCGCCGCCGGTGTCGAGGTCCGCCTCGATCCGGCGGCATGACGGGCCGGCCATGACGCGCTTCACGCTGCATGATCTTGAAGCGATCGTGGCGGCCAGGGCCGCCGCCGCCCCCGATGCGTCCTGGACGGCCAGGCTGGTCGCCGCCGGGCGCGAAAAGGCGGTCCGGAAGCTGGGCGAGGAAGCCGTCGAGACCGTGATCGCCGCGCTCGGCGACGACCGGAAGGCATTGGTCGCCGAAAGCGCCGACCTTCTCTACCACTGGCTGGTCGTCTGCCATATGCGCGGCGTTGCGCTCGACGAGGTTCTGGCCGAGCTGGAACGGCGTACCGCCCAAAGTGGACTTGCGGAAAAGGCCGCGCGCGACGCATAAGGTCATGGATCGCCGCCGACCGACGGGGAAAAGCCCATGGATCGCACCGCCGACAGCGCCGACGAGGCCAAGGGATTTGCGCCTGACAGTTTCGACATCATCGCGGACGGATTGACGCTCGCCGACCAGTTGTCCGGCGGCGACCTGTCGCCCTACCGGCATTTCACGGCCGAAAAATGGGCCCGGTTCCGCGCCGACACGCCGATGACGCTGACCGCCGGCGAGGTCGACCGGCTCCGCTCGCTCAACGACCCGGTCGACCTTGAAGAGGTCCGGCGCATCTACCTGTCGATCTCGCGCCTGCTGTCGGCGCATGTGGAAGCCTCGCAGGCATTGTTCGGGCAGCGCAAGCGTTTCCTGAACTTTCCCGAGGCGATCAAGACCCCGTTCATCATCGGCATCGCCGGTTCGGTGGCCGTCGGCAAGTCGACCACGGCGCGCGTGCTCAAGGAACTGCTCGCCCGCTGGCCGTCCAGCCCCAAGGTTTCGCTCGTGACGACCGACGGGTTCCTGCTGCCGAACGCCGAACTGCGCAAGCGCGCCCTGATGGAGCGCAAGGGCTTTCCCGAAAGTTACGATGTCGGGGCGATCCTGCGGTTCCTGTCGGCGATCAAGGCGGGCGAGGGCAAGGTTCTGGCGCCGCTCTATTCGCACCTGACCTATGATGTCCGCGAAGGGGACTTCCTGACGATCGACCGGCCGGACATATTGATCTTCGAGGGCATCAACGTGTTGCAGGTGCGCGACCTGCCCGAGGACGGCCGCACCGTGCCCTTCGTCTCCGACTTCTTCGATTTCTCGATCTATATCGACGCCGACGAGACGATGATCCACGACTGGTATGTGGAGCGCTTCATGCGGTTGCGCGAGACCGCCTTCCGCGACCCGAAATCCTTCTTCCATCGCTACTCGCAGCTTTCAAGCGGTGCCGCGCGCGCCATCGCCGAGGGCCTTTGGGCGAACATCAACCTGAAGAACCTGCGCGAGAACATTCTGCCCACGCGCCCGCGCGCCGACCTGATCCTGCGCAAGGGTTCGGATCATCTGGTCGAATCGGTGCTGCTGCGCAAATTGTAGCCGGCAAATCGTAAAATCCGGAAATAAAGAAAACCGGCTAATTCACGGTGACCCTTCTGAGCGTCAGATTGATCCGGCCGGGCGCCTTCAACAGCATCGAAGTTCCCGGATAAATCCGGTCGACGCCGTGATAGGCCAGCCGCGACGCCCCGCCCAGCACCAGCACGTCGCCCGAGCGCAACCTCAGCGAAACGGTCTTGCCGCCGCGCCTCGTGCCGCCGATACGGAACAGGCAGTCGTCGCCCAGCGAGATCGACAGGACCGGCGCGTCGAAATCGTCTTCGTCGCGATCCTGGTGCAGGCCCATCTTCGTTTCGGGACCGTAGAAATTGATCAGGCATGCCTGGGGCGGGTGTTCATAGCCGGCAAACCGGTCCCACAAGGCCAGCACGCCGCCGGGCATGGGCGGCCAGGGCGCCCCCGTTTCCGGGTGCGTCCGCTGATAGCGGTAGCCGCCGTCCTTGTCCGTCACCCAGCCGAGCGGACCGCAATTGCTCATCCTCACGCTCATCGGCTTGCCCGTGCGCGGCATGACCGGGGTGAACAGGGGCGCGTGCGCGACGACCGCGCGGATATCGTCGGCGAGCGCGACCTGTGCACCCGGATCGAGCGCGCCGGGCACATGGCGCACGCCGCCGGGAAGGGCGGCGTCGGCGCCCGCGAGCCGCCGCTCAGTCATAGCGCAGATCGGTCGCCTTGCCGCCGAACACCCAATAGGCGAACACCGAATAGGCGACGATGACCGGGATGACCACGAGCGCGCCGACAAGCACGATCAAAAGGCTCTCGGGCGCGGCCGCCGCCTCGTAGATCGTCGTCCGGTCGGGCACCACATAGGGGTAGAAGGAATAGGCAAGACCGGCAAAGCCCAGCACCATGATCGCGGTCATGGCAACGAAGGGCACCAGCGCGAACCGGTCGTTGCGGTCGGGCAGAAAGGCAAGCTGCCAGAACAGGAAGCCGAACAGGAAGCCGGTCATCAGCGGCAGCGGGGCCAGCGCCAGGATCGTGGGCACCGAGAACCATTTGTCGAAGATGCGCGGGCTGGCGAAAGGCGTGGCCAGCGAAACGGCGATCATGCCCGCAAGGGCCAGCAGCAGCGACAGCCGCATCCAGCCCACCGCCCGCTTCTGCAATGCCCCATCGGTCTTGTAGATCAGCCATGCCGCGCCGATCGCCGCATAGGCCGCCGCCAGGCACAGCGCGACGACGAGACCGAACAGCACGCCGACCAGATCGTCACGCAGCCCCAGCACATAGGTTCCCAGCATGTAGCCCTGGCTGAGCGCGGTCACCAGCGAACCGCCGAAGAAGACGCGGTTCCACAGCCATTTCTCGTCGGCATCGGCCTTGGCGCGGAATTCGAAGGCGACCCCCCGCGCGATCAGCCCGATCAGCATGACGGCCACCGGAATATAGAGCGTGGTCAGGATCACGCCGTGGGCGACGGGAAAGGCGACCAGCAAGATGCCGATGGCGAGCACGAGCCAGGTTTCGTTGGCGTCCCAGAACGGACCGATCGAGGCGATCATGCGGTCCCGGTCCCCGACGGGTGCGGCGGCGAACAGGATGCCGACGCCCAGATCGAAGCCGTCCAGGACCACATAGACGAGGATCGCAAGGCCCATCAGCGCGGCGAAGATGACAGGCAGATACGGATAGAGCGCGGTCGCGTCCATCGCCGTCACCGCGCCGGCTCGGGCATGGCGCCACGCCCGCCCGGCATCGCCGCGCCGCCGGCCGGACCCGGCTCGGGGCGCGCGTCGCCGCCTCGCGCGGCCTTCACCGCCAGCCGCACGATGACGAAGCCATAGGCAGCCAGCAAGAGAACATAGACCGCCAGATAGGCAAGAAGCGTCGACAACACCATGCCGCCGGACACGGGTCCCAGCGCGTCCTTGGTCGTCATCACGCCGGTCACCAGCCAGGGCTGGCGGCCGATCTCGGTGACGTACCAGCCGGCGAGCGTCGCCACCCACCCGGACAGCGCCATCGGCACCAGGGAGAGGGCAAGCCAGCGCGGCAGCGGATTGTGCGATGCGCCGCGGCGCCACAGGAAGAACGCGGCCGTCCAGCTCGCCAGCAGCATCATGATACCGATGCCGACCATGGTCCGAAATGCCCAGAACACGGGCGCGACCGGCGGATGCTTGACCGTTCCGTCTTCGAGCACGAAATCGTTGAGCCCGGGCACCACGCCGTCCCAGGAATGGGTCAGGATAAGGCTGGCAAGACCCGGAATGGCGATCTCGAAACGGTTCCCGCGCGCCGCCTCGTCGGGAACGGCGAACAGGATCAGCGGCGCGTGGCTCTTGGACTCCCAGTGGCCCTCCATGGCGGCGATCTTGGCCGGCTGATGTTCGAGCGTGTTCAGCCCGTGCATGTCGCCGGCGAGAATCTGCGCCGGAATGAGGATCGCGCCCAGGAGGACGCTTGTGTTGAGCGCCTTGCGCAGCGCGGCCGAACGGTCGCCGATGAGATAGCGCAGCGCGCAGATGCCGGCGATCAGGAACGCCACCGTCAGGCCCGAGGCCAGCAGCATGTGCGCAAGGCGGTAGGGCATGGACGGGTTGAAGATGATCGCCGACCAGTCGGTCGCGTGGGCGATGCCCTCGCGCATTTCGAAACCGGCGGGCGTGTGCATCCACGAGTTCAGAACCAGAATCCAGAACGCGCTCATCGTCGTGCCGAACGCGACCAGGAAGGTCGCAAAGGTATGAAACCCGTTCGACACGCGGCGGAAGCCGAACAGCATGATGCCGACGAAAACGGCCTCAAGGAAGAACGCGGTCAGGATCTCATAGGCCAGAAGCGGGCCGGCGATGTTTCCGACCCTCTCCATGAAACCGGGCCAGTTGGTGCCGAACTGGAAGCTCATCGTGATGCCCGAGACGACCCCCATCGCAAACGACAGGGCGAACACCTTCACCCAGAAGAAATAGGCCTCCATCCACGCCTCGTCGCCCGAGCGGTGGTAGCGCAGCTTGAAATAGAGCAGCACCCAGCCCAGCGCGATCGTGACCGTCGGAAACAGGATGTGGAACGAGATGTTGGCCGCGAACTGGATGCGCGACAGAATGAAGGGATCGAGGACGGGGTTTTCCATGGGGTCGGCCTTTCGGCGCAGATATGGCCGCCGTGGCGTGCAACCGGGATGGGACACGCTGCCGCATGAAAAATGACGGCATGCGTGGCGACCCGCCGCCGGGCGATCAATCCTGCCGGCCGTCCATGCCCGTCTTGCCGCAGCGCCGGCAGGCCATGTTGCGCCTGAAGAAGGCAACGCGCGTTTGCGGCCCGTGCCGCTTTGCAAGTGCGGGAACGTCCAGAATTTCGGCATGGCCGCAATGAACGCATTCGAACATCACCACCTTGCCGGACAGGACGAGGTCCTCCAGCGTCCAGTAGCCCGGCACGCCCAGGAATTCGTCCGATGATCCGACCATGCCGCGCTCCTCGCTCCCTTTGCGGTATCTTGTTTCAGGCCGCATATCCTGAAGTGGAATCCCCGCTTCGGAGCATGCCGCCCGGGGTCAGGCTCCATTCATCCACACAGCCCGAAGAGCGAGGGATGAGGCGCCGGTCTGCCGTGTCGAACCGTTCGACCGGAGGATGGACCCCGCCCTTGGCGCCTCGTACCGTGCACCTTCGGCCGCCTCGATCATATTGAAACGATCCCGGTACGCGCTTTTTGCGCGGACCGCCAAGAAACGGGTGGCATGCGGCTGGCGACCGGGCCATATCCCGGCCATCGACACCAGCCTGGATGGACCCGATGGCCGAACCGCATGCCACTTTGACACATCCCGTCAAGATTTCGGACGTGGACTATGACACGGTCCGCCAGGTGATCGAACACATTTCCGGCCGCTGGCGCGAACAGCCCTCGCTGGAGACGCTTGCGGCCGAAGTGGGCATGGACCCGACCGCGCTGCAAAAGCTCTTTACCCGCTGGGCCGGCTTGTCGCCGAAGGCTTTCCTTCAGGCCGTCACCATCGACCATGCGCGCCGGCTTCTGGCCTCCGACCTGCCGTTGCTCGAAGCCTCCCATGAGCTTGGCCTGTCCGGTCCAGGCCGCCTGCACGATCTGTTCGTGACCCACGAGGCCATGTCGCCGGGCGAGATCAAGGCCGGCGGAGCCGGTTTGACGATCCGCTACGGCTATCATGTCTGCCCGTTCGGGATCGCGCTGATCATGGTCACCGAGCGCGGGCTTTGCGGGCTGGCCTTCTGCGATGCCGGCGGCGAGCGTGCCGCCTTCGAGGATATGGCGGGGCGCTGGCCGTTCGCATGCTTCCAGGAGGATGTGGGCGTCACGTCGCCTTATGCGGCGCGCGTGTTCGCGCCGGGCAACTGGCGTCCCGATCAGCCGCTGCGCGTCGTGCTGATCGGCACCGATTTCCAGGTCAGCGTCTGGGAGGCCCTTCTGCGCATTCCGATGGGAAAAGCCGAAGCCTATTCGGCCATCGCCGACCGGATCGGCAAGCCGAAGGCCTCGCGCGCTGTGGGCGCCGCCGTCGGCGCCAACCCGATTTCCTTCGTCGTGCCCTGCCACCGCGCGGTCGGAAAGTCCGGCGCGCTGACCGGCTATCATTGGGGGTTGACGCGCAAACGGGCGATGCTGGGCTGGGAAGCGGGACAGTTGGCGGCGGACTGAGCGAAGGACGCGCCGCTCAATGGGCGCCGGACATGTCGCCGAGCACTTGCTTGGCCGCCACGGTGGAATCGGCGTGCAGCCGGTAGACCATCGGCACGCCGGTGCCCAGATTGAGACCGGTGATCGTTTCTGTGGTGTGGCCGTCGAGGATCATGACCAGTGAGCGGAGCGAATTGCCGTGCGCGGCAACCAGCACGGTCTGCCCGCGCAGCACGCGCGGCAGGATCTGGGCCATGTAATAGGGCCAGACGCGCGCGCCCGTGTCGCGCAGGCTCTCTCCCTCATCGCCGGGCGGCGGCACGTCATAGGAGCGGCGCCAGACATGCACCTGCGCCTCGCCCCATCTGGCGCGGGCATCGTCCTTGTTCAGCCCGGCCAGATCGCCATAATTGCGCTCGTTGAGCGCCTGGTCATGGATGGTTTCAAGGCCGGGCTGGCCGACGCCCTCCAGGATCATCCGGCAGGTGCGCTCGGCGCGCACGAGGACCGATGTGAAGGCGATGTCGAACCGCATGCCGCGTTCGGCGAGCACGCGGCCCGCCTCGACCGCCTCGGCGATGCCCTGTTCGGTCAGGTCCGGATCGCGCCAGCCGGTGAACAGGTTCTTCTTGTTCCACTCGCTCTGTCCGTGGCGGACCAGAACCATCGTGCCGGACATGATCTTCTCCCAAGTGAGTTGGTTGACGGCATCAGCGCAGCCCGAGGACGTCGCGCATCGAATAAAGGCCCGGTGCCTTGCCCCGCGCCCAGAGCGCCGCCTTGACCGCGCCCCGCGCGAAGATCGCGCGGTCTTCGGCGTGATGGGTGAGCACGACCCGCTCGCCGGAACCGGCCAGGATCACCGAATGGTCGCCGACGACCGAACCGCCGCGCAGCGTGGCAAATCCGATGGCGCCATCGTCACGCGGGCCGGTGTGGCCGTCGCGCACGCGCACCGCGCTCGCATCGAGATCGACGCCGCGCCCGGTCGCCGCCGCCGCGCCGAGCAGCAGCGCCGTGCCCGACGGCGCATCGACCTTGTGCCTGTGGTGCATTTCCAGCACCTCGATGTCCCAATCGGCAGCGTCGAGCGCGGCGGCGGCCCGTTCGACCAGCGCCGACAGCAGGATCACCCCCATCGACATGTTGCCGGACCTGACGATGACGGCCTTTTCGGCGGCGCGGCGGATGTGCGCCTCGTCGCCGGCGTCCATGCCGGTGGTGCCGACGATATGCGCGATGCCGCGCTCGGCCGCCTTGGCCGCCAAGGCACGCGTCGCCGCAGGCGCGGTGAAGTCCAGGATCGCCTCGGCGCCGGCAAAGGCTGTATCCATGTCGGCTGTGACGATCACGCCGCTGGCGCCGACCCCGGCCATCTCGCCGGCATCGCGCGCCAGCACATCGGCGCCCGCGCGTTCCAGCGCGCCCGAAAGCCGCGTCGCCGGGTTTTCCGCGACCGCGCCGATCAGCGCCCGGCCCATGCGGCCGCCGGCGCCGACAATGGCGATGGTCAACAGACGCCGGCGCCTGTCGGCGTCGCGTTCCATTTCCGCCCGCTCAAAAGCCAGGAGAAGCCGCCGGCGAATGTCCGTCGCGTCGTCGATCGCCTTGAGGCCGGGCGCATGGGCGGCCCAGGCGTCATGGCCGAAATAGCCGTGCGTCGCACCGGTCGCCAGCACCAGGACATCGTAGCCGATG
>NZ_CFIFWG010000031.1:0-19891 GCF_984466335.1 Roseitalea sp.
TCCAAGCCGGAGGCCGGCAACACATTGAAATCACATGATAGCCGCACATCGCCCGAGCCTGGTCTTTTGCGCTCTGGACGGTGTTGCGCGCGCCCTGCCGGATCGCAAAATCCCGGCGCTCAGGCGATTCCAGCCAAAGACAAGCCGCTCTAGGGCCGTTGGTCGCGTGCAGTTCGACCCGCCCCTGATCGAAGCGGAGCTTGTGCGCCGCTACACGCGCTTTCTGGCCGACGTGACCTTGCCCGGCGGCGAGGTGGTCACCGTTTCGGTGCCCAACACCGGCTCGATGATGGGGCTGACGAGGCCCGGTTCACGCGTTTACCTCTCCCGCTCCGATGACCCGAAGCGAAAATACGCGCACCGCCTTGAGATCGTCGAGGCCGACGGCACGCTTGTCGGCATCAACACCGGCCTGCCCAACCGCCTGGCTGAAGAAGCCATCGCGGCGGGCCTTGTCGCCGATCTGGCCGACTATGCGACGCTGGCGCGCGAGCAGAAGTACGGCACAAATTCCCGTATCGACCTTCTGCTCGACGATCCGGCGCGCGGCAGCGCCTATGTCGAGGTCAAGAACGTCCATCTGCGGCGCGTGCCGGGCCTGGCCGAATTTCCCGACACCAGGACGAGCCGGGGCGCAAAACATCTGCGCGAACTGGGCGCGATGGCCGAGGCCGGCCATCGCGCGATCATGGTGTTCGTGATCCAGCGCGGCGATTGCGACACATTCAGGCTGTGCCGCGATCTGGACCCCGGCTACGCGGCCGAATTCGACAGGGCGACGGCACGCGGGGTTGAAGCGTTCGCGGTTCGGTGCCAAATCTCGAAGACGGCCATCACGCCCGACACGCTGCTCGCCATCGGCGAGCCGGCGGCGGGCGCTCCCCGAAACGAGCTTGCGGACCGATGACCATGGTGACCTATCTCGACGCGGCCATCGCCCCGGTGAAGAATACCGGGCAGATCCGCCTGCACGGCGCGGAAGGGTTTGCGGCCATGCGCAAGGCGGGCGCGCTGGCCGCAAAGGCGCTCGACGAATTGGCCGGCCTGGTCAAGCCGGGCACGACGACGAACCAGATCGACCGGTTCCTGTTCGAGTTCGGCATGGATCACGGCGCGGTGCCGGCAACGCTCAACTATCGCGGCTACACAAAGTCAAGCTGTACCTCGATCAACCATGTGGTCTGCCACGGCATTCCCAACGACAAGCCGCTGCGCGACGGCGACATCGTCAACATCGACGTCACCTATGTGGTCGATGGATGGCACGGCGACACGTCGCGCATGTACCCGGTCGGCCGGCCCAAGCGCGCCGCCGAGCGCCTGATGGACGTCACCTATGAGTGCATGATGCGCGGGATCGCCGCCGTCAGGCCAGGCGCGCGGATGGGCGCGATCGGGGCGGCGATCCAGGCTTACGCGGAGGCCGAGCGTTGCTCGGTGGTGCGCGATTTCTGCGGCCACGGCATCGGCCGTCTCTTCCATGACGCGCCGAACGTGCTCCACTACGGCCGCGCGGACGAGGGCGCCGAAATCAAGCCCGGCATGATCTTCACCGTCGAGCCGATGATCAATCTGGGCCGCGCCCATGTGAAGGTGCTGTCGGACGGATGGACCGCGGTCACGCGCGACCGGTCGCTTTCGGCGCAGTACGAGCATACCGTCGGCGTGACCGAAGCGGGCCGGGAAATCTTCACCCTGTCGCCGGGCGGGCTCGACAGGCCGGGCCTGCCCATCGAACGATAATTCAGTCATGGCGGACGATCGCGACGGCCATGACGAGCGCGACGCCTTCCTGCGCGAGGCGCGCGGGGGCGGTCCGTTCACCCGCGCAAAACCCGCCAAACGCGCCTCGCCCCATGCCGGCCACCGCGACCGGCTGCGCGCGCGCTTCGCAAGGGCCGGTGCCGATGCGCTGGCCGACTATGAACTGCTGGAGCTCTTGCTTTACCGCTCGATCCCGCGCCGCGACACCAAGCCCATCGCCAAGGCGCTGATCGCGCGCTTCGGCTCCTTCGGGGCCGTGCTGGGCGCGGACACGGCGCGGCTCGCCGAGGTGTCCGGCATGGGCGAAGCCAGCGCCTTCGACCTCAAGATCGTCGCCCAGGCCGCCAGGCTGCTGGTGCGCCAGGGCATCGACGACCGGCAGGTCCTCAGTTCCTGGTCGGCGGTGATCGACTATTGCACCGCGGCCATGGCCCATGAGAGCCGCGAGCAGTTCCGCGTCCTTTATCTGGACAAGAAGAACGGGCTGATCGCCGACGAGGTGCAGCAGACCGGCACGGTGGACCATACGCCCGTCTATCCGCGCGAGGTGCTGCGACGCGCGGTCGAACTGCACGCGACGGCCGTCATCCTGGTGCACAACCACCCTTCCGGCGATCCCACGCCGTCGCGCGCCGACATCCGGATGACCAGGAAGATCATGGAGGTTCTGGAACCGCTCGACATTGTCGTCCATGACCATGTGATCATCGGCAAGGCCGGCCATGCGAGCCTGAAGGGGCTGGGGCTGGTGTGATTTCTAGCCCTGCCCTTTGCGAGTCGCAAAGGGCGAGACCGCAGATCACAACGGGATGTTGTCGTGCTTCTTCCAGGGGTTTTCGAGGTCCTTGTTCCTGAGCAGCCGCAGCGCTTTCGCGACGCGCCTGCGGGTCGAGCGCGGCATGATCACCTCGTCGATATAGCCGCGCTCGGCGGCGACGAAGGGCGACAGGAAGCGGTCCTCGTAGGATTGCGTGTGCGCGGCGATCTTGTCGGGATCGTCCAGATCCTTGCGGTGGATGATCTCGACGGCGCCCCTGGCGCCCATCACCGCGATCTGCGCGCTCGGCCAGGCATAGTTGATGTCGCCGCGCAGATGTTTCGACGCCATCACGTCATAGGCGCCGCCGAACGCCTTGCGCGTGATCACGGTGATCTTGGGCACGGTCGCCTCGCCATAGGCGAACAGCAGCTTCGCGCCGTGCTTGATCAGCCCGCCATATTCCTGCGCCGTGCCCGGCAGGAAGCCCGGCACGTCGACGAAGGTGACGACCGGGATCGAAAAGGCATCGCAAAAGCGCACGAAGCGCGCCGCCTTGCGGCTGGCGTCGCTGTCGAGCACGCCGGCGAGCACCAGCGGCTGGTTGGCGACGAAGCCCGTCGTGCGCCCCTCCATCCGGCCGAAGCCGGTGACGATGTTGCCGGCGAAATCGGCCTGGATCTCGAAGAAGTCGCCCTCGTCGACCGTCTTGGCGATCAGTTCCTTGATGTCGTAGGGCTTGTTGGCATTGTCGGGCACGAGCGTGTCCAGCGAAGGGTCGTCCTCGCCGATCGGCTGGTGGATTTCCAGTTCCGGAACCGGCGCGATGTTCGAGGAGGGCAGGAAGTCGACCAGCCGGCGCATCTGCAACAGCGCCTCCACATCGTGATCGTAGGCGCCGTCGGCGATCGACGATCTGGTGGTGTGCACCCTGGCGCCGCCCAGCTCCTCGGCGGTCACCGTCTCGTTGGTGACGGTCTTGACCACGTCGGGGCCGGTCACGAACATGTAGGAGCGCTCGCGCACCATGAAGATGAAGTCGGTCATGGCCGGCGAATAGACGTCGCCCCCCGCGCACGGCCCCATGATCACCGAAATCTGCGGGATGACGCCCGAGGCCAGAATGTTGCGCTGGAACACTTCGGCATAGCCGCCCAGCGCCGCCACCCCTTCCTGGATGCGCGCCCCGCCCGCATCGTAAAGGCCGATGATCGGCGCCCGGTTCCTGAGCGCCATGTCCTGGACCTTCATGATCTTGCCGGCATGGGTTTCCGACAGCGAACCGCCGAACACGGTGAAGTCCTTGGCGAAGACGAACACGGCCCGGCCGTTGACCGTGCCCCAGCCGGTGACCACGCCGTCGCCGGGAATCCTGGTCTCGTCCATGCCGAAATCGGTGCAGCGGTGCTCGACGAACATGTCGAACTCCTCGAAGCTGCCGGCGTCGAGCAGCACGGCCAACCGTTCGCGCGCGGTCAGCTTGCCGCGCGCGTGCTGGGCGTCGATGCGCCTCTGCCCGCCGCCGACCATCGCCACCGCGCGACGCTGTTCGAGTTCCTCGATGACCTCTTTCATGGGCTGTCCCCGCCTTTGTCGTTTTGCCCCATCGCTAGCGCGCAAGGCCACCTTTCGGCCTATGCGCCGAGCGCGCGCACCATGCGCGAGGCCGCCTCCATCTCGTGCCAGCGCCGGTCGCGGCGCGCCTTCGCCTCGGCGTCCTCACCCCATCGCGCGATGTTGAAGTCCTCGTCCACATGCGCGGCCTGCCAGGCTTCGGCGGCGGTCCATTGGCGGCGAAAGACGCCGTAGGCGAGAACGGCCGAACTGGTCAGCGTCGTCATCGAATGCTGCGCGGCGAGCGCGACCGGATCGGCGATCTGCCCGATCAGCGCACCCATGGCGGCGAGCGTCTGGCGCGGCTGGGTCACATGCATCAGCCCCTCGGCGAGGTTGAAGCGGTGTCCGGCCACGCCCTCGGCCCAGGCGAGCGGGCCGTCCCACCGGGCGCTTTGGGCCTTGACCAGCGCGGCGGGCGCATCGGCGCGGTAGCACAAAAGGTCAGAGCCGAAGAAACGGACGATATCCTCGACCACCGCCTGCCGGTCCGTGGCCACGCCGTCGATGGCCGTGTTGACGAGGCGCCAGGCCGGCATGGTCGCCGGATCGATGACCGCGCCCTGGGCGGAGAACTCGTCGGCGACGATCCGGGCGGCGGGCTCGGTCGCGAGCCGGATGGGGCTGCCGCCGGGCGTCCGCGCCGTGCCGCCGTCCAGCCGGACGGAAAAGCCGTCCTCGTCGGCGGCCACGCTCACCTCGGCGTAAAAGCGCCCGGGCAGCGGCGCGCGCATCGCCTCCTGCGCCGCTTTGACCGGGTTTCTGTCATTGCCGCGCCCCTCGCCCGGCTCCGAAAGAGTATCACGCACCGCTCATGCTCCCGTCATCGTCGGCATACGGGATAGACCGACCGGCCGGCGCGCACAAGCAGGGCGCCATTTCCCGGATCGCGGGCGGCTGTGCCATAGTGCGGCCTGATTCGGGGCTTGTTCGAAACGACATGGCAATGGACGACTCAGGCGATCTCTTCGGCTCATCGCAAGCAGCGCCCGCGCGCAGGACGCCGCCGCGCCGGGCGGCCGGCAAGCCCGCCGCGCCCCGCGCGGGCGATGGCGGCTACGACGCCTCGTCCATCGAGGTGCTCGAAGGGCTGGAGCCGGTCCGGCGGCGGCCGGGCATGTATATCGGCGGCACCGACGCAAAGGCGCTGCATCACCTGTTCGCCGAGGTGATCGACAATGCGATGGACGAGGCCGTCGCCGGGCACGCCAGCTTCATCGAGGTTGCGCTGGAAGCGGACGGATCGCTCACCGTCACCGACAATGGCCGCGGCATTCCGGTCGATCCGCACCCCAAGTTCAAGGACAAGTCGGCGCTCGAAGTGATCATGACGACGCTGCACGCGGGCGGCAAGTTCGACGGCAAGGCCTATGAGACGTCCGGCGGCCTGCACGGCGTCGGCGTGTCGGTGGTCAACGCCCTGTCGGACAGTCTCGACGTGGAGGTCGCGCGCAACCGCAGGCTCTATCGCCAGCGCTTCGAGCGCGGCAAGGCGCGCGGCCCGCTTGAGGATCTGGGCGAGGTGCACAACCGGCGCGGCACGACGGTGCGGTTCCATCCGGACGCGCAAATCTTCGGCGAGAACGCCCGCTTCGATCCGGCCCTGCTCGCCAGGATGGCGCGCTCGAAGGCCTATCTGTTCGGCGGGGTGGAAATCCGCTGGCAGTGCCCCGAGGAGCTGATCGCGCCCAAGGACCGGGACAAGACGCCGCCAAAGGCCACGTTCCATTTTCCCGGCGGGCTCAGCGACTATCTCGAAGCCTCGCTTGACGGCAACCATCGCATTTCCGAGACGGTCTTCGCCGGCAGGACGGAGAAATCGAGCGGCCACGGCGCGGTCGAATGGGCGATCACCTGGCACACCGGCGACGGTTTCGTGAACTCCTACTGCAACACGATCCCCACGCCCGAGGGCGGCACGCACGAGGCCGGCCTGCGCCTGGCCATGACGCGCGGCCTGAAGGCGTATGGCGAGATGATCGGTACCAAGCGCGCCTTGGCGATCACCACAGAGGACGTGATGATCTCGGCGGCCGCGATGCTGTCGGTCTTCGTGCGCGAGCCCGAATTCGTCGGCCAGACCAAGGATCGGCTCGCCACGATCGAGGCGCAGCGGATCGTCGAGCAGGCGCTGCGTGATCCGTTTGACCACTGGCTGACCGCCTCGCCGCAACAGGCCAACCGCCTGCTCGAATGGGTGGTCGAGCGCGCCGACGAGCGCCTGCGGCGTCGCAAGGAAAAGGAAATCAACCGCAAGAGCGCGGTGCGCAAGCTGCGCCTGCCCGGCAAGCTGGCCGACTGCTCGCAGAACGCGGCCGCCGGCGCGGAAATCTTCATCGTCGAGGGCGATTCGGCGGGCGGCTCGGCCAAGCAGGCGCGCAACCGGGCAAGCCAGGCGATCCTGCCGCTGCGCGGCAAGATCCTCAACGTCGCCTCGGCCGGCCGCGACAAGCTGAGCGCCAACCAGCAGATCGCCGACATCGTCCAGGCGCTCGGCTGCGGCACGCGCTCGAAATATCGCGATGCGGACTTGCGCTACGAGCGCGTGATCATCATGACGGACGCCGATGTCGACGGCGCGCACATCGCCTCGCTCCTGATCACCTTCTTTTATGCCGAAATGCCCGATCTGATCCGCAACGGCCACCTCTATCTGGCCGTGCCGCCGCTCTACAGGATGAGCCAGGGCGGCCGCACGCTCTATGCGCGCGACGACAGCCACCGCGCCGAACTGATGGAGCGCGAATTCAACCACAAGGGCAAGGTCGAGGTGTCGCGCTTCAAGGGGCTGGGCGAGATGCTGCCCAAGCAGCTCAAGGAAACGACCATGGACCCGGCGGTGCGCACGCTGCTCAGGGTCGAGATCGACGAACTCGACGCCGCCTCGACGCGCCGCGCCGTCGATGATCTGATGGGAACGCGGCCCGAGGCGCGCTTCCGCTTCATCCAGGACAATGCGGCCTTCGCCAAGGACCTCGATATCTGAGAAGCCGCGCGCAGGCGCCTGACGTCAGGCCGCGGCCAGATCGCGCGCATGGGCACGCGCATTGTCGCGCATCGCATCGAGATGGATGGTCCGCAGCAGGCCGACAATGTCGTCATTGGCCGCATCGCGGCGGCTGCCCTTGTCCTGCTCGATGCGTTCCATGAGGCGGCGCGTGACCTCCTGAACCCCGGCGGCGAGACGGCCCATGGCCACCTGGCGCCACAGCGAGACCGCGTGCACGAAGACCGGCTGGACGCTGTCCGCCAGCCCCGCATCGGCCAGCAGCGCACGCAACGGGTTGACGCGCTCACTGACGAGGATCGCCGTCACGCGCTGCGGCGGCATATCGGTGAGCGCCGACAGCACGGAGGCGAGAAAGTCGATCTGCCCCCGGCATGCCGCGCGCACCAGAAGCACGGTGGTCAGGTCGCCATGATCGCGCATCGGATCGACCAGCGCGGCGCACCCGGCCGTATCGATCCGCTCCAGCAGCGTGCACAGCGCCTTCTGCTCGCCTTCGCGCACGAGATGGTCCGCCCCGTCGGGGCCGGCCGCGGCCCGCACGAGCGGGCTGGCCGACAGGGCTCGGGCGGCCGCCTTCATCAGTCTGTAGCGAAGTGCGGGCGACAGATCGCGACGTTCAAGAAGCGCACCGCGCAGACCGGCATGGGCGGCGAACCGGGAGGCCAGAAGCCCCAGGCACGCCGGGCACAGGCGCGCATTGGCGTTGCGGACCAGGACGAGGGCCGCCTCCGCCGCCCCGTAGCGGCTCAGCGCGGTCGCCAGCGGGTTGGAGACCTCCGCCCGGCCGGCGATCAGGCATTGCAGGCGGGCCGGCGAGGTGCGCGCCCGTTCGATCAGATCGTGATCGTCGATCAGCGGCGAGCGCGCGATCACGATCGCGGCGATGTCGATCTGGTCGCGCACCAGCGCCGTCATGATCTGCGGCGGCGCATGGACGCTGGCGGCCAGCGCCTCGGCGAGGGCGAAGCGCACCTTCGGCGAGGGATCGTCCAGCAGCAGGGTTAGCGCCGCTTCCGCCGCCACCCTTTCGCTCACGTCGAGACCGGACTGCAGATAGGCGCGCGCCAGCGCCGATGCCGCAGCGGCGCGCCGGGCGACGTCGGCCGAATCCTTCCATTTGAGGAAATGTTCTACGATCAATGGTCGACGCCCCCATTCCGCATGCTCGGCGGAACGTTAGGGACAAAAGGTTTACGACCGGTTCACCATGTTCGTTGACGGACCGGCAACCGTCGGCACTTCGGCCAGGGCGTGTTCGGGCGCGGCGAACGGACCTTCATAGTCGCTGATCAGCGAATCGACGTCCGGACGCGGCCGGTCGGGAATGGCGGTGTCGTAGCTGCCGATGTGAATGACCGCCGCCATGCGCTCGTGCGGGGCGAGACCCAGGATCGCCCGGCCCCCCGCATCGTCGCTGTACCAGCCGGTCACCCAGTTGACCGCGTAGCCGGCCGCATTGGCGGCCGTCACGAGGTTCATCGCCGCCGCTCCGGCCGAAAGGAACTGCTCCCATTGGGGGATTCGGGCGTGCGGGGCGGCGGTCGACACGACGCCGACGGCGACCGGCGCGCGCCGCAGCCGGTTGCGCTCGCGCGCAAGCTCGTCCTTGGTGGCGTCCGGATTGCGCTGACTGACGAGCGCGGCGAACGCCTCGCCGATACGCGCGCCGGCATCGGGGCGGTAGACGATGAAGCGCCACGGTTCGAGCCGACCATGGTCGGGCACGCGCGCGGCGATCGCGATCAGGCGCCGCAGTTCGCCTGCGTCGGGTCCGGGTTCGCGAAACTGCGTCAAGGGAACCGATTTGCGCCGCTCCAGAAAGGCAAGAACGGCCTCCTGGCGTTCACCGGGCTGGATCAATGACATGACGACTCCTTCTCCACGCTCGCCATATGTCGCATCGGCCTTGAAATTGCCACCCGATTGCGGTCTGAACGGGTCGATGACTCGCCTTTTGCGCCGATCGACCACTCAGTTCGCTCGCGCATGCGCCGCCCTTGCGGTGCTTGCGCTGATGACGGCGGCCATTGCCCAGGAGAGGCTCGATGAGGAGGCGGCCGATGGCCTGCCGCCGATCGAGGTGCCGGCAGATGCCGTCGATCTGCTGCTCGATCTCGAACTGCCGGGACTGACCAGCTATGCGCCGGCCGATCGGATTGCGCCGCTGACGGGCATCACCGCCGGCGAACTGCTCCTTGAAGCCCTGCTGAGCGATGCCGGACCGACGGTCGGCAACGGCCTGGTCTGGCGCGTGTTCGGCGCGCAGGCCGGAACGGACGGCAAACTGCCGCTGATCGCCACCGCGGAGGGCGGCGCGGCCCGCTTCGCGCTCGAACCGGGCAGCTATCTGGTCCATGCCGCCTTCGGCCGCGCCAGCGCCAGCGCGCGTATCTCGATCGGCGCAGAAGAACGGCGCAAGACCATGGTGCTCGACGCCGGCGGATTGATGCTCGACGCCTCGCTTCCAGAGGGCGGGGCCGTGCGGCGCGGCAAGCTTTCCTTCGATATCTACGATATGGGCGAGGCCGGCGAACGCGACCTGATCCTGCCGGGCGTGCCGGCTGGAAAGACCGTGCGCCTGCCGGCGGGCACCTACCATGTCGTCTCCCGCTATGGCGCGGTCAACGCCAATATCCGCGCCGACCTGCGCGTCATCGCGGGCCAGTTGACCGAAGCGGCCATCGAGCACCGCGCCGCGCAGGTGACGCTCAACCTGGTGCGGTCGGAGAACGGATTTCCGCTCGCCGACACCGCCTGGTCGGTCATCGGCGCATCGGGCGAGGTTCTGGCCGAACATGTGGGCGCCTACCCGACGATGATCCTTGCGGCGGGCGACTATACCGTCATCGCCAACCATCGCGACCGGATCTATCAGCGCAATTTTACGGTCATGGCCGGCCGTGACGTCACGGTCCGCGTGGTGGCGGACGATCGGGCCAGTCAATAAAGCTTTTCCTTGTGGAAGGAGACGCGTCCCGCCGGGCGCGATCGGGATCAGCCGGGCTTGGCCTCGGCGAGCTTGGGTTCGGAGGGCCTGGGTTCGGAGGACTTGGGCTCGGCGAACAGGCCCCGCCTGACGAACAGCACGTCCTTCTGCTCAAGCCGCCCGGTGCCGGGATGGCGCCATTCGCCGACCTCGTCGAAATAGTCAAAGCCATGCCCGTCCATGATGTCGACCATCTCGCGAAACGTCTTCGCCTCGGGCGAGGGACGCTCGATCGTCAGTTCCAGCATGACGACGTCGACCTGCTTGGCCAGCAGCCTCGTTCCGCCTTCAAGCGCCAGATGCTCGGCGAACTGGACGTCGAGCTTGAGCAGAACACGGCCCTTGATCTTCTTTTCGCGGGCGATCTGGTCGACGGTCTTGACCTCGACCTGAACGGCCTCGGTCTGCACCGCCACCGAGCCGATCGCGACCAGCGAACTGTTGTAAAGGTCGTCCGAGACCTGGAACGTCATCTTGCCGCGCTTGCCCGCCACGGCGCATTCGACCACCTCGAACCTGTCTTCGTGTTCAACGGGCGGATAACGGCTGAACAGGGGATCGACGAGCACATAGCGCGCCTCCGGGTAAACACGATGAAGTGTCGCCGACCAAATGCCGCTGGAGGCGCCAATATCGAGCACAGCATCGGGCGTGTAACCCATCCGCTTCATGCGCCGAAAGGCCCGGACCATGTCGACCTGGTCGGCAACCACGCCGTTTTCGACCAATTCCGGAATGTAGTAGCCGAATTCGCCGGCCTCGATCTCGAATGCACGCTCAAAGCGATCCTCGCCCGGACCGGCGCCCGCCAGCGCCGATTGCGAAAGCAGGCGGTAGACACCATTGGCGGAAAAGAGCGGGCCGAGGCTTGCCGACTTCTCTCGGATCCGGGACTGGACATCGGCATCGACCAGCCGACCGATCGCATCGGCGATCGCCTTGGGCTCATAGGGCACGGTCTCGCCGAGATCAAAGCGCCGCACGAAGCGCGCGGCGCCGCTCTCCGCCTCGCCGAGCACCAGGAGCGGCGTGCCGGCAGCCGCGACGATGAACGGCATGCGCGAAGGCAGGCTCAGGCGCGTAATGGCCAGTTGATGACCGGTTTCCCCAAACGTCCCCGACGGAATGATCGCAACGGCAGCACCCGAGACGGCCTTGACGAGGTCCTGCGTGGATGCCTTGGCGATCACCTCAAGCCGGCCGCTTCGAACCACATCGGCAGGAAGCGTGAGCCAGTGGTGATCCTGATTGCTCGAATACCAGCGCAGATACACGTCGGCCTCGACCAGCGCCTTGCACAGCCGATCGAGCCAGGACTGGTGCCAGACATTGCCGATCATGACAGCCTCGCGACGGCCGTTGGGAACCACGGGCCTTGAAGCGGACTTGCGGACGAGGCGGTCGGCCACCACCGGCGGCAAGACGAAAAAGGGCCGGCGGAACTCGTTCTGATAGGCCGTGCGCATCTCGGGAGAGATGGCGAAGCGGGCGTCGGCCGCATCAAGCAGTTCCGCCATCTCGTCGCGCGCGACGGCCGGGTGATGGATCACGTGATCGTCCATCACGTAGACCGACAGTGGCGCGCCGGTTGCCGCCCTGGCCGCAAGTGCGGCACGCACATCCTCGGGAAAATAGCAGACGGCCACGATGACCCGGACATCGTAGACCTGCAACCTCTGCGCGACAAAGGCGCTGGCAGCCGCGCGCGGGTTCGCCGCGCGGGAAAGGTCCGGAAGCAGGATATCCTCGACCGGCTCGACCACCTGCTCGCCGCCCCAATGGTCGAAGGACCGCAAGGTCACAAATGGGCCGGCCTCTTCAAGGATCCGCGTCATGAGAACGCCGGTGCCGTGCGACATGGAAATCTCACTGGGGCAGATGATGAGATCGACGCGCTGCGGCGATTGCTCCGTAATCGGAGCGAACGGGGGAGCGGACAGGCTCCTGCTGTCACCGACACCCGCGCCGCCCCCCGACGGAGATGTCGCCAGGGCGAGTTTGCTTTTCGCCTCAAGAGCTTTGATACGTGCGAGAACCTCTGCAAAACCAGTCATGCGTGTTGACCTTTATGAATTCAAGAGCCGCCGTGCGTTCTGTTTCATGCAACGAGCTTCAAACCACGACGGGCCGTCTCGGCGGCCAGATCTCTTCTGAGAAAAAAGATATCAACGCTGATTAGCGCATTTGATTCATTGGCATACATGTCACCGAAGGTCGTCGCGACGAAATCGAAAGGATCGAGGAATTGGACGAGATCGGACAGCAGAGGCGTATCCGGGCCGTAGTCTCGATAAAGCCATGTTTCGAGCAGCAGGCACTTCGTATGGGCGAGCGTCTGTTGGGAGCCTTTCAGAATCTCCAATTCAAACCCCTGCACGTCAATCTTCAAAAGGTCGGGCTTCGGCAGATGATGTTCCTCGACGAAATCATCCAATCTACGCACGGGCACGCCGTGCCTGTCATTGACGAGATGATACTCCGAGGGGATCAGCGTGCTCGAAAATCCATCCGGGAAGACCTGGATCGGCAATGTTCCGTTGATGTTGCCCAACGCGATCGGATGCAGCTTGAAATGTGGAAATCGCCTCAAGCACTCCTGCATGTCGCCATAGTAGGGGCTGCTCGCGCCCGAAAGCGGCTCGAACAGGTGATAATTCGCGTCAGGCAGGACCTCGGCCATGTCCTCGGACCAATCACCGTTTGAGGCCCCAACGTCATAGACGGTTTTTAGGCTTACAACCCCAGATTGAACGAGCTTTCGCGCGTATTCGGTGTCCAGTGCGGAGTGTTTCGCGCAGCGAAATGGCATGTGTCAGTAACCGCGATCCGGGCATGCCGATAGGCGTCCTGGCAAAGGACGGAGCATGCTTATGACGTTAAGTGCCAGCGAATCGCGCCCTTCATTGGCGTGGGAAGTGAAAGATGAAGCATGACGGTCGACCGTTGACGGCAGGCATCTTGGCTTTGCTAGGCCGACTTTCGGAGAATCGTTTCGTTATCGAGATACCATTGATAGGTCGCCGCGATGCCGTCCTTGAGCGCAATGCGCGACCGCCAGCCCAGCGCCGCCAGTTTCGAGGAATCCATCAGTTTGCGCGGCGTGCCGTCCGGCTTGCTGCGGTCATGGACGAGCGCGCCGTCGAAACCGACGATTTCGCCGATCAACGCGGCGAGTTCGCGGATCTCGATGTCTTCGCCGACGCCCGCGTTCAGGTGCGGCGCATCCGAATAGTGCTCCATCACGAAGACAAGCGCGTCGGCGAGATCGTCGACATGCATGAACTCGCGGCGCGGCGTTCCCGATCCCCAAAGCGTCACGGACGGCGCGCCCGACCGCCGGGCATCGTCGAACTTGCGCAGCAGGGCCGGCAGGACATGGCTCGACGTCAGGCTGAAATTGTCGCCCGGCCCGTAAAGGTTGGTCGGCATGACCGAGACAAAGTCGCGGCCATGCTGACGGCGATAGGCCTGGCAAAGCTTGATCCCGGCGATCTTGGCCACCGCATACCATTCGTTGGTCGTCTCAAGCGGGCCTGTCAGAAGCGCTTCCTCGACCAGCGGCTGGTCGGCGAGCTTGGGATAGATGCACGACGAGCCAAGGAACAAAAGCTTGCCGACATCGTTGCGGTGCGCCGCCTCGATGATGTTCGCCTCGATCATCACATTGTCGTAGAGGAAATCGGCCGGATAGGTGTCGTTGGCCAGGATGCCGCCGACCTTGGCGGCGGCGACGAAGACCGCATGCGGGCGCTCATCGGCCATGAACTTTCTGACTTGGGCCTGATCGCGCAGGTCGACCCTGCCCCGATCCTCGCGGACGATCTCGCAATCGCCTCGCGCTTCGAGCGCCCTGACGATGGCCGAGCCGACCATGCCCCGATGGCCCGCCACCCAGACCCGTTTGCCCGTCAGCGCGTAAGCTTGCTGTCCCATGTCTTTGCGCCCCTCAAAGAAAACATGCCCGTCGCATGTGCTTCATAGACATGCGGCCGGTCAGATGCAATGCCGCTGTTGAAACGGCGTCGTTGAGGCGGCGGCGGCCGCGCCAGGGTCGATCCGATGACGGACGGACTTGTCAATGGGGATGGCCACGGGGGATGGCCACGGGAGATGACCAAGGACGATGGCCGGCGTGATGCGGCAAGCGCGCTTTCTTCGCTTGATGATACGCATCCGCCGCGATAAGGAGCCCTGTTCCGGATCCGGGGCTATACCTATAAGCAATTGCAAGTCGGGGGGCGGATTGGCAATGCTCGTTTCACTCGAAGATCACAAGATCGCCATTGTCGGTCTCGGCTATGTCGGGCTGACCCTGGCGGTGGCGATGGCAGATACAGGCTTTGAAGTGCACGGAATCGAGGTCCGTGACGAGGTTCTGGACGAACTCGGGAAGGGCCGTGCCCATTTCCACGAGCCGCGCCTGGACGACAAGCTCAAGCGCGTGCTTGCCCGCAAGCGCTTCAGCGTCGGAAAGCAAGCCGATCCGGCTTTCGGCGCAAGCGTCTTCGTCATCACCGTGGGTACGCCGCTCAATGCGTCGGGAGAAGCCTATCTGGGCTCGGTCGAACGCGCCGCGCGCCAGGTCGCCGAGGCCATGGCCGACGGCGCTCTGGTCATATTGCGCTCGACGGTGAAGCTCGGCACGGCGCGCAATGTCGTCAAGCCGATCCTCGAGGCGACGGGCAAGCGCTTCGCCATCGCCGTTTGTCCGGAGCGCACGCTTGAGGGCAAGGCGCTGATCGAGCTGCACGAATTGCCTCAGATCATCGGCGCCGACGATCCCGAGACCCGCGCGCGCTGCCAGCGCATCTTCGGCGCGATGACCCACACCACGGTCGCGTTGACCTCGCTCGAAGCGGCCGAGCTGACCAAACTGATCGACAACACCTATCGTGACGTCATGTTCGGCTTCGCCAACGAGGTGGCGCGGCTGTGCTCGGCGGCGGGTCTTTCGGCGAGCGAGGTGATTAGGGCCGGCAAGCTCGGCTATCCGCGCACCAACGTGGCCCTGCCCGGCCCCGTCGGCGGGCCGTGCCTCGAAAAGGACCCCCACATCCTCGCCGAGTCCGCCGCAAGTTACGGCCTCGATATGACGATCACGCGCGCGGCGCGCGCGACCAACGAACTCCAGCCGCAGGAAACCGTCGCACTGATGCGACGGCAGGCCGACCGCCTGCCGGGCTTTGCGCGCGAACCAAGGGTGACGCTGGCGGGACTGGCCTTCAAGGGCGTTCCCGAAACCGACGATCTGCGCGGAACCATGGCCTACCCGATCCGCGATGCGTTGCGCGAGACGTTTGCCGGCGCCTCGATCCGCGGCTACGATCCGGTCGTTGCGCCCGAGGATGTGCGGGCGCACATGGACCTGACGCCCTGCACCTCGATCGAGGATGCGTTCGAGGGAGCCGACATCGTCATCATCGCCAACAACCACCCGCGCTTCCGGGCCATGGACGTTCCGGCCCTGGCCGGCCGGATGTCGCGGCCGGGCCTGATCTATGATTATTGGAACATGCACGATGAAATCGACGAGGCCATGCCGGAAGGCGTGCTCTATATGGCCCTCGGCCGGGAAAATCTGGGGGCAGCGCACTGATGGACAAGCATTATCTGGTTACCGGGGGAACCGGCTTCATCGGTTCGGCTCTCGTGCGGCGGCTGGTCTCGGACGGCCATCGCGTCACCGTGGTCGACAATGACCTGCGGGGCAGCACGGCGCGTCTCAACGATATCGCCGACCGCTTCACGCTGGCGGTCTGCGACGTCCGCGACGTCGAGGCCATGAAGGCGGCCGCCGAGGGCGTCGACTCGATCCTGCACCTGGCCGCGCTCAACGGGACGGAAAACTTCTACAACCGGCCCGAACTGGTCCTCGATGTGGGCGTGCGGGGCATGTACGCCGCCCTTGAGGCCGCCCGCGCCCACGGGATCGACGAGTTCGTCCTCGCCTCGTCCTCGGAAGCCTATCAGACGCCGCCCGAAGTGCCGACGCCCGAGGCCGTTCCGCTGATGATCCCGGACCCTTGGAACCCGCGCTACTCCTATGGCGGCTCCAAGCTGATCTCGGAAATCATGCTCGCCAACTACAATCGCGACGTTCACAAACGCGCCATGGTCTTCCGTCCCCACAATGTCTACGGGCCGGACATGGGGTGGGAGCATGTGCTGCCGCAGTTCATCTTGCGCGCCAAGGAGGCGGCCGAGCGGACGCCCGACGGGCCCGTGCCGTTCCCGATCCAGGGCGACGGCACGCAAACCCGCTCTTTCGTCTTCATCGACGACTTCATCGACGGGCTGATGGCGATCCTGGCGCGCGGCGCCCACCGCGAGGTCTACCACATCGGCACCATGAAAGAGGTGACGATCCGCTCGCTCGCCGAACGCGTCATGGCCTGCTTCGAGCGCGAGGCGAAGATCGTCACCGAAGACCTGCCGGCGGGCTCGACGCTGCGGCGCTGCCCCGATACATCCAGGCTCGCAGCGCTCGGCTACAGCCCGAAGGTGGAGCTCGACGACGGAATCCGCCGTACGGCGGCCTGGTATGTGGCCAACGCCCAGGCGCGACCGGACGCTGCCTGACAGAAAAAGCGCGCGGGAAAGGCGATGACCATGAGGCAAGCAATATCGGCGCTTTTCCTTCCGCGCGCCTTGCTTATCGTTGGGTGCTATGCCGGGCTTGCGTTCGCGCTCGCCATGTTCGCGCCGGGCTTGGGCACGCCGCTGATCATGCTCGCCGTTCTGCTGAGCGCGGCACCCCCGCTTCTTCTGTGGATAGCCCTCGTTCGCCTTTCGACCCGGATCGAGGACACCGGCTGGGCCCTGAACGGAATGCACGACAAGGGAGAAGCCGCCGAAGGCCATTTCAGCAAGATCTATGACGACATCGGCCTTATTGACCGCTGGTGCAAGGACCTGGCGGCCCGATGCGAACGGATGGAGACGCTGGGCGGCGTTCATGCCGAACTGCACTCGCTGGTCGAGGAACTGGCCATGACCGCGGACGCCGAAAACCGCATGATCCACGACCAATTGCGCGCCATGCAGGACAAGGGAGAAGCCGCCGAAGGCCATTTCAGCAAGATCTATGACGACATCGGCCTTTTTGACCGCTGGTGCAACGATCTGACGGCCAGATGCGAACGGATGGAAGCGCCGGGCGGCGTTCATGCCGAACTGCGCTCCCTGATCGAGGAAGTGGCCACCGCCGCGGATGCCGAAAACCGCACGATCCGCGACCAATTGCGCGCCGTGCAGGACAAGGGAAAAGCCACCGAAAGCCGTTTCAGCAAGATCTATGACGACATCGGCCTTATTGACCGCTGGTGCAACGACCTGACGGCCAGATGCGAGCGGATGGAAGCGCCGGGCGGTGTTCACGCCGAACTGCGCTCCCTGATCGAGGAAGTGGCCACCGCCGCGGATACCGAGAAACGCACGGTTGACAATGACCTGCACATCCTCAAAGGGCGCCTGTCGCTGATCGATGACAACATTGCAGCGGCCACGGCGGAACTGGAGGAGCTGACGCGACGCAAAGAGGCGACCTAACGCATGGCGCCGCTCGAAAAATGGGTTATCGATGCCGAACGGCGCTTGATGCGCAATATCCTGCGGAACCGCGATTTCAGCAATCGACTGGGAGAGTTGCCCGAAATCGAGCACGCGCTGATCCGCGCCCTGTCGCCGATGGTCCCCACCAAGACAGCGGTCGATATCGGCGGCAATCGCGGCGCATACACCGATCTCTTCTTGTCGCTCGACTATACGGTCAGCGTGATCGAGCCGGCACCGACACTGGTCAAGGCGCTCCGTGAACGCTATTGCGGACGATCGGAGGTGGCGATCATTCAGGCGGCCGTAAGCGACAATGACGGTCGGGCAGAGCTAAGCTTGGCTGAAGTCACCAGTGAAGTTCGCGGTGCCGGCGACGAGCATCTTTTCAACACCCTGACGCCGTACGGGGCGGCCGGATTGGTCGACTTTCCCTCGACGATACCGGCCGTCACGCGGACTTTGCGGACATTGCGGGCGGACGGCCTCGTGCCACCCGATATCGGCTTCCTGAAGATCGACACCGAAGGCCACGACAGGGCCGTGCTGACCGGCGCCCTGCCGTATCTGGGCCATGTGACCTTATGTGAGTTCTGGAGTGATGAGTATGTGTTGGGCAGTCCGGACGTGCCCAATGAGCCGAAGGACTATGCGGAACTGCTGCGGGACGTGCCCGGCCTCCACTTCCTGACATTGGGCCGCACGGCCGAAAACCGCTTCTATGTGCAGGTCGGCGCGGGCCGCGCCCCGGCCGGCGCCTGGGGCAATGTCATGTTCACCGCCGACCACACGCTTTTCATGGTCGCCGCCAACTGGTGCCTTGACGTGCTTGGCCGGGATGCCCTGATTGTCTGAAGCTTCTGGCGGCATCCGGTCATCGAAGGGCGCTCGGCTATGAGCGCTGCCGCGCCGCCGACGCCGGCGCAGGACGCCGTTGAGCGCCGTCTCGCCGCATGGCGCGCAGGGCGGCCGAAAGTGCACCTGCTCGTCACCGCCAACGACATGAATTTCGAGCACGGCTCGGGCATCCTGATGACCCGGATCATGGAGGAGGCGCCCCACTTCGTCTCGATGCGCGCCTTCGACGATTGGGGCGGCGCGCAGACCATCAAGCCCGTGCGGGCGTTCCGGTACGGCCGCTATGCGACCGACCGGGACGAGATCGGCGCCTACGCCACCGCGCGCCTCGACTATTTCGACATCGAGCAGATCGTCTCCGTGCCGTTCACCCGCGAAGACGTCGCCATGGCGCTGGCGGCCAAGGGCCTCGCCGGCGCACCGCTGACCGTCTACGTCATGGACGACAATGCGATCTTCAACGACGGAATTCCCCGCGCCATGTTCGACGAACTCGTTCGCCGGGCCGACCGCCGGTTCGTCATCTCCGAAACGATGCGCACAGCCTACACCGACGCGTTCGGGCTCGACTTTCACCTCCTGCCGCCGACGGTCCATGCGAAACTGATCCGCCCGGCGCCCAGCGCCGTGCCGGAACGGCGAAGCGATGGCCGTTTGCGGGCGGTCATGGTGGGCAATGTCTGGCACGATGGATGGCTCAGGCGGATGCTCGATGCCATTGCCGGGCTGCCGCTCGACATAGGCTGGCACATCGGTGCCGGGGATCCGCACTGGCTGACGCTCGACGAGGATGCGCTGGCCGAAGCGGGCGTGCGTATAATACGGGGGTCGCCGCCGGAGGCGATCGGCGCGGACACGGAGGCGGCCAGCCTCGTCCTTGTGCCGTCAACGGACGGGCGCGAGACAGACGGACATGCCGCGGCCATCGGGCGGATGTCGTTGCCGAGCAAGATCCCCTTCATCATGGCGACGGCGGGCACGCCGATTTTGGTGCTGCACGAGGTTCAGAGCGGCGCGGCGGACTTCGTCGCGCATGCCGGGATCGGCCTTAACTGCGGCTATCGCCGCGCTGACATCGAGAACGCCCTTTGCCACCTGCGCGATCCGGCCGCGCAATCGGAGATGCGGCGGCGCGCCTTCGATCTTGGGTCGCGGTTCGGCTCTGGGGGCGTTTACGCCATGATGATCGATCCGGAGGCCGATCCGACCCGTTTTGACGCCATCATGCGGCACGCATAGCGCAGGGCGGTCGCAACGGTCGACGCAATATCGACAGCCCCGCGGAGCCATTGGTTACTTAAGAGGAGTGCCTCTCCTCCCCCTCGGGGGGGGGGGGGGGGGGGGGGAAACC
>NZ_CFIFWG010000031.1:19901-22209 GCF_984466335.1 Roseitalea sp.
GGGGGTCGATCCCAGTCCGGCCAGATCGCTGGCCGCGACCAGGTCATCGACCATGCGGGCCAGGTCCCTGAGCGCACGCTCGATCGCCTCGAAGCGAGGCCCGGCGAGATCGAAATCGTCGATCGACGCGCGAACGGCCTCAAGGCCCGCCGCGACCATGCCGAGATTGCGTTGCTCGCGGGCGGAAACCTCACGCAGGGCCTCGACCTCGTCCGCAAGCACGGCCAGCCTGGCCTCAAGCTGGGCGATGTGACTGTCCGGCAACACCGTATCGGCGGCGCCCCTGCCGCCAAATGGGCGTACCATCGCTCTGATCGCGCGTTTCATGCGTTGCATCATATCATCCGCTGACCATGCCGACAGCATCCCAAATGTTTGCTCAACCGCAATTGCCGAAACGAAGCCGGTTGTCGCCCCGGCGTTGCAAATTCCTAAAAAGGCCCTAGGCCGCTTCGATGGCGCCCTTGAGACCGGCGATCGTTTCGGCGCTCTTGCGCAGCGCGGCGCGCTCGGCCTCGTCGAGATCGGGCCTGAGTTCGGCCGTCACGCCCTCGGCGCCGACGATTCGGGGCAAGGACAACGGCACATGCGCGACGCCCTCGACATGGCCGGTCATCGTCGAAACGCTCAATACGGCGCGTTCGTCGCCCCTGACCGCCTCGGCGATGCGGGCAAGGCCGGCGCCGATGCCGTAATAGGTCGACCCCTTGCCGGAAATGATCGCATAGGCCGCGTTCCGGACGGCCTCGGTGATCGTCTCGCGCGTCCCGGCCGTCAGGGCCTTGCCCGTCTGGGCGGCGAAAGCCTCGACGGGGACATTGCCGGCCATCGCGCTCGACCAGACGGCGACCTCGCTGTCGCCATGCTCGCCGAGCACATAGGCATGGACCGAGCTGGGCGCGATGCCCAGATATTCGCCCAGCAGCACCCGGAACCGCGCCGTGTCCAGGATCGTGCCCGAGCCGATCACCCGGTGGGCGGGCAGGCCGGAAAAGCGATGGACCGCATAGGTCATCAGGTCGACCGGGTTGGAGGCGACCACGAACAGCGCGTCGGGCACGACCGGCATCAGCGAATCGACCACTTGCCGAAAGACCGCCGCATTGCGGCCGAGAAGCGCGAGCCGCGTCTCGCCGGGCCGCTGGTTGACGCCGGCTGCGAGAACGACGAGGCGGGCGCCGGCCAGATCGGCATAGTCGCCGGCGCGCACCGTTATCGGAGACGCGAAGGGAACGGCGTGCGAAATGTCCTGCGCGTGCGCTAGGGCCAGATCGCGGTCGCGGTCGACCAGAACGATCTCGGAGGCCGAGCCCCGCAGCGCCATCGCGAACGCGGCCGCGCTGCCCACCATGCCCGTCCCGACAATGCCGATCTTCATCGCCGCATCCCCATGCCACCGCTCTGGCGCGCACCCTACAGCGTGACCGGCCGGGCGCAAGAACGACCTTTTCGATTTGTCGGACGGGGCGCTGATCCAACCCCGTTCCAGGCGCGTAGCAAAGCCTATGATCCGCCCGGCAAAGCCCTCACCCCGCCCGCCATTTCCGACCCGCTGAATGCCCGACAAAACCGTCACGCGCCCGACCGACCTGCCCGACGCGCCGGTGATCGTATGGTTCCGTGCGGACCTGCGGGTGCGCGACAATGGCGCGCTTTCGGCCGCGGTCCGGTCGGGGCGGCCGGTGATCGCCCTGTTCGTGCGCGACGATACCGGCGCGTCCGGCCGCCCGCCAGGCGGCGCGCGGCGCTGGTGGCTCCACCATTCGCTGACAGCGCTGGGGGGCGGCCTGAAGGGGCTGGGACTGAACCTCGTGCTGCGCAGCGGCGACCCGCGCGCCGTGCTCGATGATGTGATCGCGCGATCGGGCGCGCGGACAATCGTGTGGAACCGCCGCTACGAGCCGGAAGCGGCAGCGCTTGACGCCGAGACCATGGCGACGCTGCGCGACCGGGGCCTGACCGTTCACAGCTTCGCCGGCGCGCTGATGCACGAGCCGACCCGGCTCAGAACCGGCTCGGGAGGCTGTTACCGGGTCTATTCGCCCTTCTGGCGCGCCTTGGTCGCCGGCGGGGCGCCGCGCGCGCCGATGGCGGCGCCGGACGCCGTGAACGCCTATGACGGCGCGCTCGCAAGCGATGCCCTGGACGACTGGGCCCTGCTGCCGGCGCGGCCCGACTGGTCGGGCGGGCTGGCGCGCACATGGACGCCGGGCGAAGCGGGCGCGCAGGCACGGCTGGCGTCATTTTGCGCCGGCGCGCTTGCGGGCTATGGCGAAAACGCGGCGCTCATGTCGTTCAATCCGCGCAT
>NZ_CFIFWG010000031.1:22219-22468 GCF_984466335.1 Roseitalea sp.
GGCTATGGCGACCGGCGCGACCTTCCCGGCATCGAGGCCACATCGCGCCTGTCGCCGCATCTGGCCTTTGGCGAGATCACGCCCGCCGACATCTGGCATCGCGCGGCGGCCGCGCCGGGCGTGCCGGAAAGGCAGCTTGAGACGTTCCACAAGGAGCTTGCCTGGCGGGAGTTCTCCTATCACCTGCTCGTCAACTTCCCGGCGCTGCGCACGGCCAACTTCAACGCCGGCTTCGACGCCTTTGCGTGG
>NZ_CFIFWG010000032.1:0-22288 GCF_984466335.1 Roseitalea sp.
TGCCTGAGCGTCTTCGAGAGCCGGGTGGCGCGTCACCGGCTGGCCGTCGAGGTGGCGCTGACCGGCGTGTTCAACCCCGTCCAACCCGACGCCGCGACGGCCGGCCGGACAGTCGAGCAGCCCATGGCGGCGGTGGCGGCCCATGCGCGTTGAGGCCGGCGCACACGGGCGCCGGCGCCAAATCTCGCTGACGTCACTGATCGACGTCATCTTCCTGCTCCTGCTCTTCTTCATGCTGACGGCGACGTTCTCCCGCTTCGGCGATGTCGAACTGACGGTCGGCGGCGGCGCTTCGGCCCTGCCCGCCGACCGGACGCCGGCATTCGTGCGGGTGGCGGGCGAGGGCCTGTCGCTCAATGCCGAGCCGGTCTCGGCGGACCAGTTGGGCGAACGGCTCGCCGCCCTGCGCGAGAGCGCGCGCGCCGATCTGGTCATCGTTTCGGTCCGCGATGACGCCACCTCGCAGCAACTGGTCGATGCGATCGCGGCGGTGAATGCGTCGGGCGACCTGCCGTTGCAGATCGTGCGGTGAGGGCCGGTCGCGATGCGCCTCGACGCCAAACGCTTCAGCGACGCAAAGCGGCCCAGATCGGAGCCGACCATCGCGCTGATCAACATCGTCTTCCTGATGCTGATCTTCTTTCTGGTCGCCGCGCAGATCGCGCCGCCGCTCGATCGCGGCCTCGATCTTATCTCGACGCGGGATCTGGAGGGTCGCGAGCCGCCTGACGCACTGGTGGTCGACGCCGAGGGGGACCTGTCCTATCGCGGCGCGACGGTGACGCCGGCGCAATATGTGACGATCAGGCAGGAGAGCGCGCCGGGCCTTGATGAGGACATCCGGCTCGTGCCCGATCGCGCCCTGCCGGCAACGCGCCTGATCGAGGTCGGCGGACAGTTGCAGGCACTCGGTGTCGAGCGCATCTTCATCGTCACCGAACGAAGCCTTGCGGCGCCATGAACGGGCGGGGACCTGGCTTCGCCACCGCCGCGCTGCTGGCTCTTGCCGCCTCGTTCGGCCTGCATTTGGGCGCCGCCTCCATCGGGACGACGATCGAACCGCAGGTCCGGGTCGCCGGTGGCGAGACGGCGCAGGCCGCAGCGCTCGGCGCGGGCTTCGAGAACCTTGTCGCCGCAGGCGACCGGCTGAGCCCGGTGGATGCGGAAACCAGGGCCGAGCCGCCAGACGAGCGCGCAACGGCCGAGCCGGTCGATGCATTGCCCGCGGACGCGGCGGCACGGCCGCCGACGGCTCCCGCCGCCGCCGCCGAGGCGACATCGCCGGCCGCGCCTTCGCCCATGCAGCCGGCGCGACCGGATGCCGAGGCAGCATCACCGCCAGCGAGCATTGCCGCGCCAGCCCCGCCGGATGCCGCGCCGGTTCCATCATCGGTCAGCGTATCGGCGTCCACGGTCGCGGCTCTCGCTCCGGCGCCCGCAACACCGGCCGCAAGGATAGCCGCCGAGCCGGATACGGCCGTACCGGTCGCCCCATCTCCCACCGCACCGGAGCCGGACACCCTGCCCGCCGCATCGGCGCCCACGGCCAAAGCCCTCGCCCCCGCGCCCACGCGGCAGACCGTCGAGGCGCGGCCCGACGAGCCGGTTCTGCCGACCCCGCTGGCGCGCCCGTTCCGGCAAGTCGATGCCGAGCGCGCCAGGGCCGAGGAGCAGCGCCGCGCCGAGCAGCAAAGGCAGGCCCGACAACAGGCGCGCGGAACGCGGCGGGGGCAGTCCAACCGCAATGCCCGCGCCGGACGCGCCGACGGACAAGAACAGGGCAGGAGCGCCGATGCGCGCCAAGGCGACCGGCGCGCGCGGGAGGCGGGCAACGCGGCGGCCTCGAACTATCCGGGCCGGGTCTATGCCAAGATACGCCGAACCCGGCAACGCCCCGCCGGAGGGCGCGGCACGGTGCGGGTGCGCTTTTCGATCGGCGGCGATGGCGGCCTTGCGGGCGTTGGCGTGGCGGCAAGCTCGGGTTCGGCCGCCGTCGATCGCGCCGCGGTCGATCACATTCGCCGCGCGGCGCCGTTTCCGGCGCCCCCGCCCGGCGCCCAGCGGCGCTTCGTCATCCCGATCGAGATCCGCCGATGATCACGTCGTCCCGCATCGGCCGGTCGTTCGCGCCGCGCGCGCTGCGCCCCACCCCGCCTTTCGCAAACAGGAACAAGCCAGATCGGCACACACAAGGAGACCGAGCCATGTTCATCGCGATGAACCGTTTCAGGATCAACGAAGGCCATGAGGCCGCATTCGAGGGCGTCTGGCGCAACCGTGATTCGCACCTCGACCAGGTTCCCGGCTTCCAGTCCTTCCACCTGCTCAAGGGCGCCTTCGACGAGGACAGCGGCACCACGCTCTATGCCTCCCACACCATCTGGGCGAGCCGGGACGATTTCGTCTCATGGACCAAGTCGGACCATTTCCGGCAAGCCCATGCCAATGCCGGCACGAACAAAGGCATGTATGCCGGCCATCCGCAATTCGAGGGCTTTGAAGCCGTCGTCGACCAGTAGAAAGGGAACACGATCATGGCCGACAGAAGACGACCGCCGCCGGACGGCGAAGGCAAGCTTGACTGCGGTGTGCGCGCCGACGGCACGGCGCTGGACCTGACACGGCAGGAACGCGCCGCCCTTTGCATCATGCGATGCTACTTCATGTCCTATGCGCGCCCCCATTCGGTCGACTGGGAGCTGGGCCTGGACAATGCCGTCAGGGATTTCGGCGAGGATCGCGGACCGAAGGTCGCCTGGCGCTGCCTGCGAACGGTGCAGGCGATGCGTGTATCGCGACGCACAAGGTTCCACTTCTGCGACCCGTTCTGCCCATGTTGCAGCCAGAAGCTGACGAAGAACGAATCGCATCTGATGCGCAGCCTGCAGGCGGTAGCGCGGGGCCGCATGGGAGAGGCCCGGCTTTCGGCCATGATGCTGTGCGAGGGCAATCCGGACGGCCCGTTCCTGGAAGCGGTCGCGCATCTGGAATCCGAACTGGGCGGCCAGATGTGAGCTTTCGGGAAGCGGTCCATTGGGGCCTGCTTGACTTTGCGGCGATGACGGCCATCCTCATGGCGCTTCGCCCAACGCCAAAAGGAGGACGGCCATGGCCGCCATCGCCCCGATCTGCGACTTTGGCTGGAAGCCGGCCGATGCGCGCCTGCCCGGTGTCGACGGGGCAACGCACGCGATCCTTGATCGGGCCGGCGACAAAGGGCTTGTCGTCGTCTTCATCTGCAATCACTGCCCCTATGTGAAGACCGTGATCGGCCGGCTGGTATCCACGGCCCGCGATCTTGCCGGGCACGGGATCGGCTTCGTGGCGATTTCGTCCAACGATGCGGCCGCCTATCCCGAGGATTCCTTCGACAGGATGAAGGCCTTCGCCGCCGCGCACGATTTCCCGTTCCCCTATCTTTACGACGAGGACCAGTCGGTGGCGCGCGGCTGGGGCGCGGTGTGCACGCCCGACTTCTTCGGCTTCAACGCCGACATGGCGTTGCAATATCGCGGCCGTCTCGACGCAGCTCACCGGTCGGCCGATGCCGCGGGCGCGCGGGGCGATCTTTACGAAGCCATGAGGCAGATCGCCGAAACCGGCAAAGGGCCCGGCGAGCAGGTCGCCTCTATGGGCTGCTCCATCAAATGGAAGGATACCGCCTGAAACCGGCCGCCCGACCCAGGCGTGACGTCGGCCGATATCCGGTTTCCCAACGAAAAGCGGGCCCGAAGGCCCGCCGCTCGTCGCATCCGTCCGGTCCGCAAGGCCCCTCAGGCAGCGGACAGGTTTTCTGCGGAACTCTTGCCGGACCGCTTGTCCTCTACGACCTCGTAATTGACCTTCTGGCCCTCATCGAGCCCGTGCATGCCCGAACGTTGCACGGCGGAGATGTGGACGAATACGTCCTTGCCGCCCGTGTCCGGTTCGATGAAGCCGAAGCCCTTGGTGGTGTTGAACCATTTGACGGTTCCTGTTGCCATGTCGCGTATCCTTTCCGTTGACGCATGATAACGCGCGGCCAAGCCGGGCCGCATTCCGATCGATCGAGTTTTGGAATGGAGAACGTCAGCAGGCGCAAAAACGCGAGGCCAAGGTCGTCGGGCCAAAAAGTGTCGATGACGCGCCATGGACGATAAATGCGGCCAAGGCAAGGCCCCGAACCGGGAAATCCTGTTCGACCGAAGGTCACGATCAGGCACGCCGCGCGCCGGGCCCGGCCTGGTGCCGGCGTCCGGGCACGGCCGCCAAGACCGCCTCGCCGGACCCCACCCCCAGAAGCTGATCGACAGCGCTCCTGGGCATCGGCTTGCGGAACAGGAAGCCCTGGCCGCGCTCGCAGCCGATGGCGCGCAAAAGATCGGCTTCCTGCTGACACTCTATCCCTTCGGCAACGGTCGTATAGCCCAGATCGCGCCCCAGATGGATCAGCGCGCGGACGATCGACTGGTCGGCCTTGGAACGCGACATGTCCCTGATGAAGGATTTGTCGATCTTGAGAATGTTGAACGGCAGGCTCTTGAGATGCACCAGCGACGAAAAGCCAGTGCCGAAATCGTCCAGCGCGACGGACACGCCGGCGTGCAGCAAGTGCCGCAACTGATCGATGATCGCCGGAGCGGAATGATTGATCACCGTCGTCTCGGTGACCTCGACGATGAAGTTCTTCGGGCGCAGGCCGTAGCGCGACAGCGTCTCGATCACGTGCAGGGCAAAGCCGGGCTGACGGAGGACGGACGCCGTCGCGTTGATGCCGATCCGCCCGAACCGCCCGCCCTTCGCCTGCCAGCGGGCCATGTCGCAGCAGACGTGTTCGAACATGGTCTCGGTGAGCTGGATGCTCATGCGCGCATCGTCGAAAACCTCGACAAACGCGCCGGCCGACAAAACACCACGCTCGGGATGGTTCCAGCGCGCAAGCGCCTCCATTCCTGAGATCCGGCCCGAGGAAAGATCGACAACAGGCTGATAATAAGGGACGATCTCTCCATGATATAGCGCGTCGTCGAACGTCTTCGCGAGCAGGACGCGGCGCTGGAACCTCTCGTCCATCTCGGCCTTGAAGCATCTGATGTCGCTGTCGGCCTCGCGCTTGGCCTCATAGAGCGCAAGGTCCGCGCGGCGCAAAAGGGCTTGCGCGTCGATCCCGTCGGTGGGCGCCACCACATAGCCGGCGGTGGCCCGCACGACGACGTCGAAACCGCCGATCTCGACCTCCCGCTTAACGGCGCCGACCAGCCGGTCGATGTCGGCATCGAGGTCGATCGGGTCGGCGCCGTTGCCGATCACCACGGCGAATTCGTCGCCACCGGTGCGGGTGAAAAACCAGTGATCGGGCATGTCGGCGGCAAACTGTTCGGTGAACCGGACAAGCATCTGGTCGCCGATATCGTGGCCATACTGATCGTTGACCTGCTTGAAGCGGTTCAGATCGGCCATGCACAGCAGGAAGCGCTCACCGGTCCTGGCGCAAGCGGCCACCACCTGCTCAAGCTTGTCGTTGAAAGCGGTGCGGTTGGCGATGCCGGTCAGCGCGTCGGTCATCGCAAGGTGACGCATCTTGAGCTCCTGCTCACGCTGTTCGGTGACGTCCTGGAAGGTGCCGAACAAGCGGGCCGTCCGGCCATCGACGACCTCGGGCACACCGATCGCCCGCGCCCAGCGCTTGCCGCGGCGCGGCATTTGCAACTCAACGGTGACATCGAACGGCGCCTGCCGCCGGACCGCCCGGCTGACCGCCTTCTGGAACTTTGCACGGGACAGCGGGGCGAAGGTCCGGATCGCCGTTTCGGGTGTCATTGCCTTGCCGGGCGACGTACCGAGAATGCGGTAGATTTCTTCGCTCATCGAGACATGCCGCTCGCCGAATGTCCAGCGCCATGCGCCGATCCGCGATACGCGCTCGATCTGAGCCAGCAGGGTTTGCTGAAGCCTGGCCTCGCGATCGGATGCCGTCAGGCGATCCTGGTCCCGGACGTGGTCGGTCACATCGCGGGCGACACCCCGATAGCCGACAAAGCGACCGTCCGCGTCGTGATGGGGGATGCCGCTCGATTCGAACCAGCGAACTTCGCCGGTCCTTGTCTCCAAAGGGTAGCGAAAGCTGCGGTAGGGCTCGCGCCGCGTCAGGATCTGGCGATGCGCGCACCAAATCCGGCGATCAAGATGCCGCGTGTTGATCTGCGAGCGTGCGCGTCCGATGAAGTCCGAGGCAGGAAGGCCGGTCAGGGCGGTGAAACCGCTGCTGAGGTAGGTCAGCACCAGCTTGTCATCCGTCTCCCAAGCCCAGAAGTCGGCGACTTCCAGATAATCATCGACGAGATAGCTGCCCTTCGTCCCGGTCAATTCGCTCGCCCCCACCGGTCAAAGGACAAAAAAACCATGAACAGGTTTCCGCAACGTAAACCGGACACTTGCGGGGATATGGGCGCGCGGGAGGCAGTTCGAGCCATGAAGGCTTGTATCGATGGTTCGTTCTAAACGAGCCGGCTCTTGCCCGTTCGCCGGTCCTGGACAATTTCGTAATTGACCTTCTGGCCTTCATCCAGCCCGTGCATGCCGGCACGTTGAACGGCGGAGATGTGCACGAACACATCGTTGCCGCCCGCTTCCGGTTCGATGAAGCCGAAGCCCTTGGTGGCGTTGAACCATTTGACGGTACCTGTCGCCATATCGCGTGTCCTTTGCTGACGCCTGATGACGTGCGGCCAAGCGGGGCCGCGTTCCGATCGAAACGTCTTGGAAGGTCAGAACGTCAGCAGGCGCACATCATGCGAGGCCAAAGATGACAATGATGTCACTGAACATTGTGCGCCCTCCGATAAGAAAGACAGGGAGATTAGGCATGATATGCGCTTGTTCCCCGTTTTAGGCGCAGATAAGCTTGGCGGCGTAAAGTGCTCGCTTTCGGAGAAAGAAATGAAGGCTGCCGGTGTTTCGACTATAGCGGTGATGGCTCTGACAGCACTTGGTGTTGATGCACTTTCGCCTTCCCTGGCAGGCGCATCCGACGCCACCCTGCCCCTGGCCGAGTTTTCAGATTGTGCGGAATGCCCGGTGATGGTGGCACTGCCGGCGGGTCGTTTTCAGATGGGCGCGACGCCAAAAGAGCGAACGGGCATGTTCGCGGCCTTTGCCCAGGCTGCCCTGCCGCAACATGAGGTCGTGATCGACTACAGTTTCGCGATTGGGAAGTTTGAGGTCACGGTCGGTCAGTTCGATCATTTTGTTCAGGAGACGGGCGCTTCGGTCGGCGGTGTCTGCGGTATCCGGCTGGCGGAACAGGGCCCGCTTGCGCGAAAGGTCGAAGGAACGGTCCACCCCGATCATGATCCGTCACGCACCGGCCCCTTCTATGTCGAGATCACCGATGGCTCCTACACGCAACCCGGCTTGCCCGTGACCGAAGACCAGCCCGCTGTCTGCGTATCGCGCAACGAGATCAAGGCTTATCTTGCCTGGCTTTCGGACAAGACGGAGCGCGCCTACCGGCTGCCGACCGAGGCCGAATGGGAATATGCGGCGCGCGCCGGCACGCAAACGGTGGCGTTTTTCGGCGATGATCTGGCCGACGCATGCGACTATGCCAATTTCGGCGATCGCGCATCCGGCTACCAAGCCGGCATGGCGGCCCCGTGCGCCGAGGCGATCCAGCCCTTGTGGACGGCCAATGTGGGCAGCTACGAGCCGAATGCATGGGGTCTGCACGACATGGCCGGCAATGTGCAGGAAGCGCTTGAGGATTGCTGGTTTGACACGCACGACGGGGCACCGGGAAATGGCTCACCACGCATGCGGGACGACTGCCAACTGTTCATCGCGCGCGGCGGCGACTATCAGCTGATGCACGTCTCCATGACCGCGTCGGAACGCCTGTTTTTTGGCTATGTACCCGAATCGGCCGGGGTCCAGGGTGCCGACGCCGCGTTCAACGGACGCTCCAACTTGATGGGGTTCCGCGTCGCCATATCGCTCGACGATCAGGCCTGGGACCGGCAATAGGGAAACTACACCAGCCGGCTCTGCCGCACCGCCGCCTCGATGAAACTGGCGAACAGCGGGTGCGGGTCGAAGGGGCGCGACTTCAATTCGGGATGGTACTGCACGCCGATGAACCAGGGATGGCCGGCATACTCGATCGTCTCGGGCAGAATGCCGTCCGGCGACAGGCCGGAGACGGTCAGGCCGGCCTCTTCGAGAGCCTTTTTATAGTCGATATTGACCTCGTAGCGGTGGCGGTGGCGCTCGGAGATGCGGGTGCCGCCATAGATCGCGGCGATTCTGGTGTCCTGGGCAAGCATCGCATCATAGGCACCGAGCCGCATCGTGCCGCCCAGATCGCCGTTTGCGGCGCGCTTTTCGAGCATGTTGCCCTTGAGCCATTCGGTCATGACCCCGACCACGTTGGTGCCGGCTTTTTCGAACTCCGAGGACATGGCATCGGAAATGCCGGCCAGATTGCGCGCCGCATCGAGCACCGCCATCTGCATGCCGTAGCAGATGCCGAAAAAGGGAACCTTCCTTTCGCGGGCGAAGGTGGCGGCCCTGATCTTGCCCTCGGCGCCGCGCTCGCCGAAGCCGCCGGGCACAAGGATGCCGTGCGCCTTGTGCAGATGGCCGGCGGGGTCCTGGCTTTCGAAGGCTTCCGATTCGATCCATTCGATGTCGACCCGCACCCGGTTGGCGATGCCGCCATGATGGAGCGCCTCGATCAGCGATTTGTAGGCGTCCTTGAGGCCGGTATATTTGCCGACGACGGCAATGGTCACGGCGCCCTCGGGGTTGTGGATGCGCTCGCAGACCTCGTCCCAGACCGCCATGCGCGGCTTGGGCGCGGGCTCGATGCCGAAGGCGGCCAGAACCTCTGCGTCAAGTCCCTCCTCGTGATAGGCTTTCGGAACGTCATAGATGTTGCCGACGTCGAGCGCCTGGATGACGGCGCTCTCGCGCACGTTGCAGAACAAGGAGAGCTTGCGGCGTTCGGCCTCGGGAATGGGCCGGTCGGCGCGCACCAGCAAGATGTCCGGCGCGATGCCGATCGAGCGCAGTTCCTTGACCGAGTGCTGGGTCGGCTTGGTCTTCAGCTCGCCGGCGGCCGGAATCCACGGCATCAGCGTCAGGTGGACATAGACGGCCCCGCCGCGCGGCAGGTCGTTGCCAAGCTGCCGGATCGCCTCCATGAAGGGCATCGCCTCGATGTCGCCGGCCGTGCCGCCGATCTCGCACAGGACGAAGTCGTAGCCCTCATCGCCCTCAAGGACGAACTGCTTGATCTCGTCTGTGACGTGCGGGATGACCTGCACGGTCGCGCCCAGATAGTCGCCGCGTCGCTCCTTGGTGATGATGTTCTGATAGATGCGCCCGGTGGTAATGTTGTCGCGCCGGTTCGCCGACCGGCCCGTGAAGCGCTCATAGTGACCGAGATCGAGATCGGTCTCGGCGCCGTCGTCGGTGACGAACACCTCGCCATGCTGATAGGGGCTCATCGTGCCCGGATCGACGTTCAGATAGGGGTCGAGCTTCTTCAGGCGGACCGAATAGCCGCGCGCCTGCAAGAGCGCGCCGAGGGCAGCCGAGGCGATGCCTTTTCCGAGGGAGGATACCACGCCACCGGTGATGAAGACGTACCGTGCCATGGGGCCTCACGCTTATCCGTGCGGGAGCGATTCCGCAAAGGGAAAATGTCGGTGTATGTGGACGACGCTATACGACTTCATCGCGCCCTGAAGAACGAGGCGAGCACGCGCCGCTCCATCAATTGTCGGGAACGCCCCCGGACGCCGGCGGCTGCCCGGCGGCGGGGCCGAGCAGGTCGAGGACGCCGCCTTCGCCGGGCACGGTCTCGCCCGTTTCCGGATCGAAGCTCTCGCCGACCGCAGGAATGCGGTCGAGAACGTCCGTGGGGTCCGTGCCGTAGCGGCCCAAAAGGCCGAGCCCGACCGAGGTGACGAAGAAAGCCGCGCCCAGGATAACGGTGATGCGGGTCAACGGGTTGGCCGCGCTGCGCGCGCTCATCGCATTGCCGCCGCCAATGCCCAGGCCGCCGCCCTCGGACCGCTGCAACAGGACGACCGCGACAAGCGCGATCACGATCATGAGGTGGATGACGATGAGGATGGTCTGCATGGAACCCGGATGTCCGTTCTCGGCGCGCGGTCCGTGCGCGCGGCCGGTGATGAATTGGCGCGTCTGTACATGGATTGCCCGGTGCTGCCAAGGTGCGCGGGGGCGAGCGCCTCGCGCGCGCCTCAGCGGGCGGGCATTGCCGCGCAGATGGCAAGGAAATCGTCCGATTTCAAGCTCGCGCCGCCGATCAGCGCCCCGTCCACCGGGGAAATCGCGAAAATCTCGGCCGCATTGGCCGGCTTGACCGAGCCGCCATAGAGCAGCCGGATGCGCGCGCCGTCCGCGCCGAACCGTTCCGCAAGGCGCATGCGCATGTGATCGTGCATCGTCTCGATGTCGTGCATGGTCGGCGTCAGCCCCGTGCCGATCGCCCAGACCGGCTCGTAGGCGACCACCGTGTTGCCGGGCCGCGCGCCCTGGGGCACCGAGCCGGCGAGCTGGGCGTCGACGATTTCGATCGCCCGTCCCGCCTCGCGCTCCGGGCGCGTTTCGCCCACGCAGACGATGGCGGTCAGGCCGGCCCCGTGGGCGCCGGCGGCCTTGCCGAGCACATCGACATCGCTTTCGTGATGGTCGGCGCGGCGTTCCGAATGACCGACGATCACGCAGGACGCGCCGATATCGGCCAGCATGGCCGGCGAGACGTCGCCCGTATGCGCGCCCTTTTCGGCCGCATGGCAATCCTGGCCGCCGATCGCCAGCGGCGAGCCGGCGACGGTGCGCACCGCGCGGTCGATCAGCGTGGCCGGCGTGCAGATCACCGCGTCATAGGCGGAGTTCGACCTGGTGCCGTCGACGCCGTCGGCCATGCGCTTGAGTTCGGGCAGGTCGACGCTGGTGCCGTTCATCTTCCAGTTGCCGGCAATCAAGGGGCGGATGGGATCGGCCATGTCTGTCGGTCTCCTGATCGGTCCCGTGCCTGCTAACGCGTTTGGAGCATGGGCGAAAGCCCCTGCCCCGACCGCCGGCGCACCACGCCGACAGATCATCGGGCGCGCTTGCATCGGCCGCGCCGGGTTCATAAGAAGGGCGTTCAACACGATGGACGGTTTTCATGCTCGGTTCCCTGCGCGATGCGGCCAAGACATGGGTCGCCAAACTGCTGCTGCTCCTGCTGATCCTGTCGTTCGCGGTCTGGGGCGTTTCCGGCCAGATCCTGGGCGGCGGCGGCGGAAACGTCGTCATGGAGGCCGGCGAATCGACCATCACCGCGCAGCAATACCGGCTGGCCTATGAGCGCACGGTGCGCGCCAACTCCGAACAGTTCGGCACGCGGCTGACGCGCGAGCAGGCGCGCCTTCTGGGCATCGAGGAGGCGGTGCGCGCGCGCATGGTCGGAACGGTGGTGCTCGACGAGCAGGCCCGCGCCATGGGCCTGGGCCTGACCGAGGATCGGCTGGCGGAGGCGATCAGTCAGGATTTCGGCGGCAATCTGAGCGGCGACCAGATCCGGTTCGTGCTGCGCGACATCGGCATGCGGCCGGCCGACTATGTGCGCGAGCGCGAAAGGGAGGCGGTCCGCCAGCAGATCGTCGAGGCGGTCGCCGACGGGGTGGCGATGCCCGATGTGTTCCTCGACGCGCTGCACCGCTACCAGGGCCAGACGCGGGACGTCAGCTTCGTCGAGATCGACGCGGCGGCGATCGCGCCGCCCGGCGCCCCGACCGAGGCCGAACTGGCCGCCTTCTTCGAGGACAATCGCGCCGACTATCGCGCGCCCGAATACCGCTCCATCCAGTATGTGCTGCTCACCGCCGAGCAGATCGCCGATCCGGCGGCGATCGACATGGCGACGGTGCGGGCCGAATATGACGGCAACCGCGCCCGCTACACCGAGCCCGAGCGGCGCGCGATCCAGCAACTCGTCTTTCCCGATCGCGAGACGGCAGAGGCGGCGCGCCAGCGCATTGTCGCCGGCCAGAGCTTCGAGGACGCGGTCGCGGCGACCGGCCGCACCATGGCCGACGTCTCGCTCGGCATGTTCGAGCGCGGCGAGGTGCCCGACCCGGCGGTGGCCGAGGCGGCCTTCGGGCTTGGCGGGGAAGGAGCCGTGTCCGGCGTCGTCGAGGGCGCGTTCGGCCACCTGCTGGTGCGGGCGACGCGCATCGTGCCCGAACGGGTCCAGCCCTTCGAGGAGGCCGCCGAGACGATCCGGCGGGAGCTTGCGCTGCTGGAGGCGCGCGACATTCTGCTCGACCTGCATGACGGCTATGAGGATGCGCGCGCAGGCGGCGCCTCGATGGCAGAGGCTGCGGCCGGGCAACGGCTCCGGGTCGTCACGGTCCCGCCGGTCGATGCCCGGGGGAACGGCAAGGACGGGGCGCCGGCCGGCGAACTGCCCGAGGCCGACGCGCTGCTCCGGGCCGCCTTCGCCGCCGAGATCGGCGAGGAATCGCGGCCGCTGAGCGCGGGTCGCGAGGGCTTTCTGTGGTACGAGGTCACGGACATCGCGCCGAACCGCGACCGGACGCTGGACGAGGCGCGCGCGCGCGTGATCGCCGACTGGCGGGCCGATCGGCGTGACCGGGCGCTGGAGGCCGCCGCGCAGGAGGTCGCCCGGGCGCTGCGCGACGGCGGCCAGCCGGCCGCCATCGCCGAACAGAAGGGCTATCGCGCCGATGTCAGGTTCGGTCTGACGCGCGACGGCAGCGACGCCGATTTCGGCGCGGCCGGCCTTGCCGCCGTGTTCGGCGCCGGCCCGCGCGCGGTCGCGGTCGCCGAGGGCGCGACCGGCGATCGGCGGCTCGTCTTCCGCATCGATGCGATCGCCGATCCCGTCGGCGGCGCCGAGCGCCTCGCCGCGGGCGTCGACGGCGCGATGGGCCGGAGCCTTGGCGACGATCTGCTCAACCAGATGGTCAACCGGCTTCAGCGGGCGTTTCCCGTCACGCTGTTTCCCGCCGCGCTTGAGCGCTCGCTTGATGCGGGCGGCGGCCATGCGGGCATGTGACGCATGGCGGCGATGCAGGATCTGAAAGCGTTCATCGCCAAGGCCGCCGACGGCGCGCCGCTGAGCGCCGACGAGGCGCGCGCGGCCTTCGGCATCATCATGTCGGGCGAGGCGACGCCCGCCCAGATCGGCGGCTTCCTGATGGGTTTGCGGGTACGCGGCGAGACGGTCGACGAGATCGCCGGCGCGGTGGCGACCATGCGCGCCAGGATGAGGCCGGTCGACGCGCCCGACGGCGCCATCGACATCGTCGGCACGGGCGGCGACAATTCGGGCACCTACAATGTGTCGACGCTCGCCGCGATCATCGCCGCGGGCGCGGGCGCCCATGTCGCCAAGCACGGCAACCGGTCGCTGTCTTCGAAATCGGGCGCCGCCGACGCGCTGGCCGAACTGGGCGTCGACATCGAGGCCGATTCGCAGACGATCGCCCGCTGCATCGCCGGGGCGCGCCTGGGCTTCATGTTGGCGCCGATGCATCACGCCGCCATGCGCCATGTGGGGCCGGCGCGCCTCGAACTGGGCACGCGCACCATCTTCAACCTGCTCGGCCCGCTCTCCAATCCGGCGGGCGTGACGCGTCAGGTGGTCGGCGTTTTCGCGCCGCAATGGGTCGAGCCCCTCGCCCATGTGCTCAAGAGGCTCGGCTCGGAGCATGTCTGGGTGGTGCATGGGGACGGTCTGGACGAATTGACCACGACCGGCGCGACGCAGGTCGCCGAACTCAGGGACGGGGCGGTGCGCGCCTTCACGCTGACGCCGGAGGATGCGGGCCTGCCCCGCGCCGATCCGGCGGAGCTGAAGGGCGGCGATCCGGCCGAGAACGCCGCCGCGCTGCGCGCCGTGCTGGACGGCGCCCAAAACGCCTATCGCGACATTGCCTGCCTGAACGCGGGCGCGGGTCTCGTCGTGGCCGGTCTTGCCGGCGACATCGGGGACGGGGTCGCCAAGGCGCGGGCCGCGCTCGACGACGGCCGCGCGCGCGGAGTGCTCGACCGGGTGGCGGCGCTCTCGCGGGGCCGGGCGTGATGGCCGATATCCTCGAACGCATCGAAGCCTACAAGCGCGAGGAGATCGCCGCGGCCAGGGCGTCCGTGTCCGAGGCCATGCTGCGCGACCGGATCGCTGCGGCCGAACCGCCGCGCGGGTTCGCCGACGCGCTCGAAGCCAAGAGGGCGGCGGGCAGATACGGGCTGATCGCCGAAATCAAGAAGGCGAGCCCCTCCAAGGGTTTGATCCGCGCCGATTTCGATCCGCCGGCCTTGGCCCGCGCCTATGAGGCGGGCGGGGCGGCCTGCCTGTCCGTGCTCACCGATACGCCTTCGTTCCAGGGCGCGCCGGAATTCCTGACCGCCGCGCGCGCGGCGACCGCCCTGCCCGCCCTGCGCAAGGACTTCCTGTTCGACGTCTATCAGGTGCTCGAAGCGCGCGCCTGGGGCGCCGATGCGATCCTGATCATCATGGCGAGCGTCGACGACGCGCTGGCGTGCGATCTGGAACAGGCGGCCTTCGATCTGGGCATGGATGCGCTCGTCGAGGTGCATGACGAAGCCGAGATGGAACGCGCGCTGCGGCTGCGGTCGCCGCTGATCGGCATCAACAATCGCGACCTGCGGAGCTTCAGGGTCGATCTGGCCACCAGCGAACGCCTTGCACCGATGGTGCCGGCGGACCGGCTGCCGGTCGGCGAGAGCGGCATCTTCGCGCCGGCCGATTGCGCGCGGCTGGCGGGCGCGGGCATCTCCGCGTTCCTCGTCGGCGAAAGCCTGATGCGCCGGGCCGACGTGGCCGAGGCGACCCGTGCCCTGCTCGCGCGCGCGCCGGCGGACGCCTGACATGGGCGACCGGCCCCTCACCCATCTGGACGAGACCGGCGCGGCGCATATGGTCGATGTGTCCGCCAAGCGGGAAACGGCGCGCGAGGCGATGGCCGAGGGGCGGGTCGCGATGGCACAGGCGACGCTTGAGGCGATCCTTGCGGGCGATGCAGCCAAGGGCGATGTGATCGGCACGGCGCGGCTCGCCGGCATCATGGCCGCCAAGAGGACCGCCGATCTGATCCCGCTGTGCCACCCGCTGCCGATCGGCAAGGCAAGCGTCGACATCGCGCCCGACGGGGGCGGCCTGCGCGTCGTTGCGACCGTGCGCGTCACCGGCAGGACCGGCGTCGAGATGGAGGCGCTGACGGCGGTGAGCATTGCATGCCTGACGATCTACGACATGGCCAAGGCGCTCGACAAGGTGATGGAAATCAAGGACATCCGCCTTGTTTCCAAGGCCGGCGGCTCATCGGGCGATTTTCGCCGCGCGGGTTCGGATCGCCCCTGATGGCGATGATGCCGGTCAGCGAGGCGCTCGCCCGGCTGCTCGCCGATGCTGGCCCGCTCGGTGTCGCGCATGCCGCGCTGCACGAGGCGGCGGGGCGCGTTCTGGCCGAACCGGTTGCCGCAAGGCGCACGCAGCCGCCCTTCCCCGCCTCGGCCATGGACGGCTATGCGGTGCGCGCCGCCGATACGGGGGACGGCGCCGGGCCGCTGTCCGTGATCGGCGAAGTGGCCGCCGGAGCGGTGTTCGCCGGGCGGGTCGAAGCCGGCCGGGCGGTTCGCATCTTCACCGGCGCGCCGGTGCCGGAAGGCGCCGACGCGATCCTGATCCAGGAGGATGCCGAACGGGTGGGCGACGGCGCGATCCGCGCGCGCGCGCCGGTGTCCGCCGGCCGCTATGTGCGTCCGGCTGGCCTCGATTTCTCCGCAGGGGACGTGCTGATCGCCGCCGGAACGGTGCTCGATGCCGGCCATCTGAGCCTGGCCGCGGCCGGCAACCATGCCCGCCTGCCCGTCATCAGGCGCCCGATCGTCGGCGTGCTGGCAACGGGCGACGAACTGGTGCCGCCCGGCCGCGAGACCGGGCCTGGCCAGATCGTCGCCTCCAACGCCTATGGCGTCGCCGCGATCGCCCGCGACGCAGGCGCCGAGGCGATCGATCTGGGCATTGCGCGGGACAGCGCCGCCTCGCTCGAAGACAGGCTCGATGCGGCGCTGGCGGCGCGATGCGACGTGCTGGTCACGCTGGGCGGTGCCTCGGTCGGCAACCACGATCTGGTGCGGCCGGTCTTCGCGGATCGAGGCATGGAACTCGATTTCCACACAATCGCCATGCGGCCCGGAAAGCCGATGATGTTCGGACGGCTTGATGCGATGGCCGTTCTGGGCCTGCCCGGCAATCCGGTCTCCAGCCTGGTCTGCACGCACCTGTTCGTCGTGCCGCTGATCGAGCGGCTCGGCGGCCGACCGCCGAGCCGGCGTCGCGCCCGCGCCCGCCTTGGCGCGCCGCTAGGCCGGAACGGGCCGCGCGAACACTATATGCGCGCGGGCCTTGAGCGGGATCGTGACGGCGCGCTCGTCGCCACCGCCTTCGACGATCAGGACTCTTCGATCATCCGCCTTTATGCGGCCGCCGACGCATTGATCGTGCGGGCGCCGCATGCGGAAGCCTGCGCGGCCGGCGAACATGTCGACATCGTCGTGCTGCGCGAGGCCCGATAGCGCCTATTGCGCCCGTTTCGACAGCGCCAGCCAGACGCCACCGCCGATCAGGAACGTGCCCGAGACGCGTTCGAGGATGCGGACCCTGCTTCGGCTGAGCAGGCTGCCGGTCTTGCCGGCGGCCAGCGCGTAGCCGCTGTCGAAGACGGTCGCGACCGCCATGAAGATCAGGCCGAGCAGCACGGTTTGCAGCGCGGCGTTGCCCTGGGCAACGATGAACTGGGGAATGAAGGCACCGAAGAAGAACAGCGCTTTGGGGTTCGACCAGATGACGAAGAAGCCCTGCCAGAAATAGCCGCGCATCGACCGCGCCCGGATATCGCCGGCATCGGGATCGGCGAGTGAGCCGTCCGCGCGCCAAAGACTGATGCCGAGCCAGATCAGATAGGCGGCGCCAGCCAGCTTGAGCCAGACGAACATCTCGCCCATCATGGCGACGACCGTCTCAAGCCCGAGCGCCAGAACGCCGATCATCAGCAGCAGGCCGGCCTGCGTGCCCGCGACATTGGCCATGCCGGCATGGGTGCCCGTGCGCAGCGCGTTGGCGACGATCACCGTGACCGAGGGTCCGGGCACGATGACGATCACCACGCAGGCGATCAGATAGGCGGCAAGGGCGGGCCAGTCGGCCATGACGGTCTCCCAAGGTTGCGTCGGGCGATCGCGTGCCTACACGATCGCGGCGCGCTTAGCCATCGCCCTCATCGCCGTCATCGGCATCGTCCCCGGACGCCTCGCCATTGTCGGCGTCCTGGATACGCTCGACCGAAACCACCTTCTCGCCCTGCCGGGTCGAGAAGATCGTCACGCCCTTGGTCGCCCGGCCCGCAAAACGGATGCCGTCCACGGGCACGCGGATCACCTGGCCGGCATCCGACACCAGCATGATCTGATCGCCATGGTCGACCGGAAACGCGGCGACCAGATCGCCGATCTCGCCGGCCTTGGCCGTATCGGTGGCCTTTATGCCCTTGCCGCCGCGACCCGAGACACGAAAATCGTAGGACGAGGCGCGCTTGCCGAAACCGAACTCGGAGACGGTGAGCACGAACTGCTCGCGGCTGGCCAGTGCATCGAACCGGTCGTCCGACAAGGTTTCCTCGACATTACCCTCCTCGTCCGGCGTCACCGCTGGCAAATCGTCATCGGCCGCCTCGTCGGCGCGCCGGCCGGCGCTGGCCCGCTTCAGATAGGCCGTCCGCTCGCCGGGCGTCGCTTCGGTGTGAGCGAGGATCGTCATCGAAATCACATGGTCACCGTCGCCGAGCGCGATGCCGCGCACGCCCGTGGACGAGCGGCCGGCGAAGACGCGGATGTCGGTCGCCGGAAAGCGGATGCACTGTCCCCCGGCCGTCGTCAGCAGGACATCATCGTCCTCCGAACAGGTGGCGACGCCCAAAATGCCGTCGTCGGACCCGTCCTCGAACTTCATGGCGATCTTGCCGTTGCGGTTGACCTGCACGAAGTCCGACAGCTTGTTGCGCCGCACCGAGCCCGATGTGGTGGCGAACATCACGTCGAGGTCGGCCCAGCTCGCCTCGTCCTCCGGCAGCGGCATGATGGTGGTGATCCGCTCGTCGGCCCGAAGCGGCAGCATGTTGCGCAGGAACTTGCCGCGCGACTGGGGCGTGCCGACCGGCAGGCGCCAGACCTTCTCCTTGTAGACGATGCCGCGCGAGGAAAAGAACAGGATCGGCGTGTGGGTCGAGGCGACGAACAGGCGGGTGACGAAATCGGCGTCCTTGGTCGCCATGCCGGCGCGGCCCTTGCCGCCGCGCCGCTGCGCCCGGTAGGTGTCGAGCGGCACGCGCTTGATGTAGCCCTGATGGGAGAAGGTGACGACCATGTCCTCGCGGGCGATCAGGTCCTCGTCGTCCATGTCCGGGCCGCCCTCGGCGATCTCGGTGCGGCGCGGCGTGTCGAACTCCTCGCGCACGGCACCCAGTTCGTCCTTGACGATCTGAAGGATGCGCTGGCGCGAGGACAAAATGTCGAGATAGTCGCGGATCTGCGCGCCGATGGCGTTCAGTTCCTCGGCGATCTCGTCGCGGCCGAGCGCGGTCAGCCGCTGAAGGCGCAGATCGAGGATCGCGCGGGCCTGCTCCTCGGACAGGTGATAGGTGCCGTCCTCGTTGAGCGTGTGGCGCGGATCGTCGATCAGGGCGACCAGCGGGGCGACGTCTCCGGCCGGCCAGCGGCGGCCCATCAGCTGTTCGCGCGCCGTCGCCGGGTCGGGCGCGGCGCGGATCAGCGCGATCACCGCGTCGATATTGGCGACCGCGATCGCAAGGCCGACCAGCACATGGGCGCGTTCGCGCGCCTTGCGCAGCAGATATTTTGTGCGCCGGCTGACCACCACCTCGCGGAACGAGACGAAGGCGCGCAGCATGTCGAGCAGCGTCATCTGCTCGGGCTTGCCGCCGTTGAGCGCGACCATGTTGGCGCCGAACGAGGTCTGAAGCGGCGTGAACCGGTAGAGCTGGTTGAGGACCACGTCGGCATTGGCGTCGCGCTTGAGCTCGATCACCACGCGATAGCCCTGCCGGTCGCTCTCGTCGCGAATGTCGGAAATGCCCTCGACGCGCTTGTCGCGCACCAGTTCGGCCATCTTCTCGATCATCGCCGCCTTGTTGACCTGATAGGGCACCTCGGTGACGATGATCGCCTCGCGGTCGCCGGACCGCTGCTCGATATGGGTCCTGCTGCGCATGACGATCGAGCCGCGCCCGGTCTCGTAGGCGCTCCTGACGCCGGCCCGGCCCAGGATCAGCGCGCCGGTGGGAAAGTCGGGCCCCGGCACATGCTCCATCATCTCGATGGCGGTGATCGCCGGATTGTCGATCAGCGCGATGCAGCCGTCGATCACCTCGCCCAGATTGTGCGGCGGGATGTTGGTCGCCATGCCGACCGCGATGCCGCCCGAGCCGTTGACCAGAAGATTGGGAAAGCGCGCCGGCAGCGCGACGGGCTCCCGCAGGGTGCCATCGTAATTGTCGCGGAACTCGACGGTTTCCTTGTCGATATCGTCGAGCAGCTCATGGGCCGCCTTGGCCAGCCGGCATTCGGTGTAGCGCTCGGCCGCGGGCGGGTCGCCGTCGATCGAGCCGAAATTGCCCTGCCCGTCGACCAGCGGAATGCGCAGCGACCAATCCTGGGCCATGCGCGCCAACGCGTCGTAGATCGCCTGGTTGCCATGGGGGTGATACTTGCCCATGACGTCGCCCGTCACGCGGGCGCATTTGACATATTTGCGGTTCCAGTGAACGCCCAGATCGTTCATGCCGTAAAGGATGCGCCGGTGAACGGGCTTGAGCCCGTCACGCGCGTCCGGCAGCGCCCGGCTGACGATCACGCTCATGGCGTAATCGAGATAGGACCGCTGCATCTCCTCAAGGATCGAAATCGGCTCGATGCCGTCTGCGTCGCCGCCCGCAGGGGGGCCGGGTGTCTCGTCGCTCAAACGTGCTTTCCCGTGATAGAATCGCTGGCCCCAGCATAGTGTCTGAAGGCACGAAAACCAAGCGTTTCAAGCCTCTTGCGAGGCCCCGCCGAACGCGGCGCGGACCGGCATCATCACCGCCTATGCGCCGCCTATTTGCGCGGCACGCGCGGCACGGCGGAGCGGGCCTTGGCCTTTTCGTCGCCGTCTCCCGATGCCGGATCGGACGGAGGCGCCCCGCCCCCCCGATCCCGGCTCGGCCTGGCCTGCGCCTTGGCGCCGGTCTTGGCGCGCGGCTTGCGCTTGGCCGGCGTCTCGCGCTTGGGCTTGACCGGCACCTCGTCGGCGACGGCTTCGAGCTTGAGCCCGTCATCGCCCAGTTCGTCCTTGGCCACGGTCACCTTGACCGTGCCGCCCTTCTTGAGCTTGCCGAACAGCACCTCGTCGGCGAGCGGCTTCTTGATGTGCTCCTGGATCACCCGGCCGAGCGGCCGGGCGCCCATGCGCTCGTCATAGCCCTTATCGGCGAGCCAGCCGACGGCGGCCTTGTCGAGATCGAAGGTCACGCCGCGCTCGGAGAGCTGCGCCTCAAGCTGCATGACGAACTTCTGCACCACCTTGTGAATCACCGGAACCGGCAGCGGACCGAAGGGGATGATCGCATCGAGCCGGTTGCGGAACTCGGGCGTGAACAGGCGGTTGATCGCCTCCATGTCGTCGCCCTGGCGCCTGGACGAGCCGAAGCCGATCGCCGGCTTTGCCATGTCCGAGGCGCCCGCATTGGTGGTCATGATCACGACGACGTTGCGGAAGTCGATCTGCTTGCCGTTGTGGTCGGTCAGCTTGCCGTGGTCCATGACCTGCAACAGGATGTTGAACAGGTCAGGATGGGCCTTTTCGATCTCGTCGAGCAGCAGCACGCAGTGCGGATGCTGGTCGACGCCGTCTGTCAGAAGGCCGCCCTGATCGAAGCCGACATAGCCCGGAGGCGCGCCGATCAGCCGCGAGACGGTATGGCGCTCCATATATTCGGACATGTCGAAGCGCAAAAGCTCGACGCCCATCGAGGTGGCGAGCTGGCGCGCGACCTCGGTCTTGCCGACCCCGGTCGGCCCCGAGAACAGATAGGCGCCGATCGGCTTTTCGGGCTCGCGCAGGCCGGCGCGGGCAAGCTTGATGGACGAGGCGAGCGCCTCGATCGCCAGATCCTGGCCGTAGACGACGCGCTTGAGCTCTTTTTCGAGCCCGGCGAGCACCTTCTCGTCGTCCTTGGAGACCGATTTGGGCGGGATGCGCGCCATCGTCGCGACCGTCTCCTCGATGTCGCGGACATTGATGGTCTTCTTGCGCTTTCTGGCCGGCACCAGCATCTGCCGCGCGCCGGTCTCGTCGACCACGTCGATCGCCTTGTCGGGCAGCTTGCGGTCGTTGATGTAGCGGGCGGACAGTTCGACGGCCGACTTGATCGCGTCCTCGGTGTACTTGACCTTGTGGAACGCCTCGAAATAGGGCTTGAGCCCCTTCATGATCGCCACCGCGTCATCGAGCGAGGGCTCGGCCACGTCGATCTTCTGGAAACGGCGCACCAGCGCCCGGTCCTTTTCGAAGAACTGGCGGAATTCCTTGTAGGTGGTCGAGCCGATGCAGCGGATCGCGCCGTTCGAAAGGGCCGGCTTGAGCAGGTTGGAGGCGTCCATCGCCCCGCCGGACGTCGCACCGGCGCCGATCACCGTGTGGATCTCGTCGATGAACAGGATCGCGCCGTCGAACGCCTCAAGCTCCTTGACGACCTGCTTCAGCCGCTCCTCGAAGTCGCCGCGATAGCGGGTGCCCGCGATCAGCGCGCCCATGTCGAGCGAGAAGATGGTCGCCTCGGCCAGCACCTCGGGCACGTCCGCCTCGACGATGCGCTTGGCGAGCCCCTCGGCGATCGCCGTCTTGCCGACGCCGGGGTCGCCGACATAGAGCGGGTTGTTCTTGGAGCGCCGACACAGGACCTGGATGGTGCGGTTGATCTCGTCGGTGCGGCCGATCAGCGGGTCGATACGGCCGCTCCTGGCCTTCGCGTTGAGGTCGACGCAATAGGCACCGAGCGCGCTTTCCTGCTTCTTTGCGCTCTCGTCGGCCTCGCCGGTCTGGCCGGTCTCACCGTCATCGTCGGTGCCCGAGGGGGCCCGCGTCACCGAAGCGCCGGGCCGCTTGGCGATGCCGTGCGCGATGTAGTTGACC
>NZ_CFIFWG010000033.1:0-9126 GCF_984466335.1 Roseitalea sp.
ATCGCTGATCACCAGGGACGCGCCTTCTTGCGCAAAGGTCTGGGCGGCCACCGCGCCTTGACCGCGCGCGGGATCGGCGAGGACCTGACCCTGATCGGCGGCCTGCCGCCGCTGCCGGCCGTGCTCGTCAATCCGTCCGTCGCGATGTCGACGCCGGCCGTCTTCGGCGCGCTCGGGAACCGGGCGAACGCGCCGATGCCCCCCTTGCCGGAGGAGGGTTTGGACGCGCCGGAGACGCTGGCCCGGTGGCTCGCCGATGAAACGCGCGCCGACCTGGAGATGCCCGCGCGGCAGCTTGCACCCGTGATCGGCCACGTGCTCGATGCGATCGCCGGTACCGGCGCCCTGCTGGCCCGCATGTCCGGATCGGGCGCGACCTGCTTTGGCCTTTACGCCGCGATGAGCGAAGCCCATGCCGCTGCGCGCGCGCTCGCGGCGGACCATGGCGACTGGTGGGTTCTGGCAACGCTTCTCAACCCGAAATGCGAACCGCCGGCCGGGAAGGGAGCGTTCCATGTCCAGGCTTGACGAAAGCCGGCCGTTCATCGCGCTGAACATCGCCGTGATGACCGTTTCCGATACCCGCAGTGCCGGCGAGGACAAGTCGGGCCGCACGCTGACCGGCCGCATCGAGGCGGCCGGACACGCGCTTGCCGGCTATGCGATCGTCCCCGACGAGCCCGCCCGCATCGGCGCGCAGGTGAAGCGGTGGAGCGCCGATGCGGGCGTCGACATCATCATCACGACCGGCGGCACCGGTTTCACCGGACGCGACGTGACGCCCGACACGCTCGAACCCATGTTCGACAAGCGCATGGACGGCTTCAGCCACCTGTTCCACCGCATCTCGTTCGACAAGATCGGCAGTTCGACCATCCAGTCGCGGGCGACGGCCGGCCTGATCGGCACCACATTCGTGTTCGTCCTGCCCGGCTCGCCCGGCGCCTGCAAGGATGGCTGGGACGGCATCCTGAAGTGGCAGCTCGACTATCGCCACATGCCGTGCAACTTCGTCGAAATCATGCCGCGCCTTGACGAGCACCTGCGGCGCGCGGGCGGCGGGTCGGCCTGATACCGTCAGGCCGAAGGGGGAATAAGGGCCGCCGGCAGGGTCCGCGCCGCGACCCCGCGCGGCAGGTCGGCGAGCGCCATGCCGGGCCGCCCGAGGGCCGCCGCCTGGCCGCGCGAGATCAGAAATCCCCTGCCGAAAGGGCCCCCCGCACCGCCAACGGGCGCAAGGCGCCGCCACCAGGGAACGCCGGGATCGCGCGCAAGGCGAAACCGGGCCGCACCCGCCGGCGCACCTCCGTCGAGATGGGCCCTGACCGAATCGAGCCAGTCGCCGACCGGGCGCGCGCCCGCCTGAAGGACGAGAAGCCAGCCGCCCCGCGCCATCGCGGCAAGCGCCGGCACATCCACCGCCCCGGCATCGACAAGGGTGCAGCCGGCGACCTGCGCCACGCGCACCGTTTCGTCCGTCGAGCCCCGGTCGACGACGATCACCTCGACGATCGCCCCGCTGACCGCGTGCCGCACCAGGCCGGGCAGCATGCGGGCCAGCCGATCCTCGTCATCGCGCGTCGGAATGATCACGGTGAGCATGGCGGTCGCCTAGCCGATGTTGCGGCGCAACGCAAAAGATCGTGATTTTGTTCTTTTATTGTTCTGGCTTTTGAGATAGGAATATAGTCGCCAGAAGCCGCCGAAGTGAAGGGAGCGCGCCATGGACGCGATCGCGGAAGCCGATCGTCTCGCCGACGGCCTGAACGCGGCGGCGGCCAACCGGCATATCGATGCATCGGGGATACGGCTCCAGCAGGGGCGGGTGCGGGGCCGGGCAAGCGCGATCAACCCGGCCGGGCGGTTCGAGGCGCTGGCCCGCGTCGATGTCGACGATGGCTGGAGAAGCCTTGAGGATCTGCCGCCCTTCAAGACGGAGGTGCAGATCGAAAAGGCGCGTACGATCATCACGCGCAACCGGTCGCCCGACATCTCCTTTGACCGGTCGGTCAATCCCTATCGCGGCTGCGAGCATGGCTGCGTCTACTGCTTTGCCCGGCCGACACACGCCTATGCGGGCCTGTCGGCGGGCGTCGATTTCGAATCGCGCCTGTTCGTCAAGCCGGACGCGGCCCGCCTTCTTGAAAAGGAGATCACGCGCCAAGGCTACGAACCCAGGACGATCGCCATCGGCACCAACACCGATCCCTACCAGCCGATTGAGCGCGAGCATTTGCTGATGCGGGCGATCCTTGAGGTTCTGGAGCGCCACAATCATCCGGTCGGCATCGTCACCAAGTCGGCTCTGGTCGTGCGCGATGCCGATATTCTCGGGCGTATGGCCGAAAAGGGGCTGGTCCGGGTCGCCCTGTCGGTGACGACGATGGACCGGATGCTGGCGCGGACGATGGAGCCGCGCGCATCCACCCCGACCAGGCGGCTCGAAGCGATCAGGGCGCTGTCGGCGGCGGGCGTGCCGACCTCGGTCATGGTCGCGCCGATCATTCCCGGGCTGAACGATCACGAGATCGAGCGGGTCCTCAATGCGGCCGCCGCGATGGGCGCCGGGCAGGCCGGCTATGTCCTGCTGCGCCTGCCGCTCGAAGTCGCGCCGGTCTTCAAGGAATGGCTCTTGCGCCACTATCCGGAGCGCTACCGGCACGTGATGGGCCTGGTGCGCTCGATGCGCGGGGGCAAGGACTATGATTCGGATTGGGGCAAGCGGATGAGCGGCACCGGGCCGTACGCCTGGCAGATCGCGCGGCGCATGGAAATCGCCCGCAAGCGGCTGGGCCTTTCGGCACGCGGCAAGCCCCTGCGCACGGACCTGTTCCTCAAGCCGAGGCCGGCGGCCGAGCAGCTCACGCTGCTGTGACGCCAAAGGCCGAAGCTGCGGCGTGGGGCTTGCGCAGAGCGGGCGCGCGTGGGATGGCCGTGCCATGGCCCCTCCCCCCGCCGGTTCCTCGCCTTCCCTGGCGCCCGCGCCGACCCTGCCGGACATGGCGCTCGAACGCGCCCTGGCCAGTGAAGGGTGCCTGTGTGTCGCCGGCGTCGACGAAGCGGGGCGCGGCCCGCTGGCCGGACCGGTCGTCGCCGCCGCCATCGTGCTCGACGAGGCAGCCCCGATCGAAGGTCTGGCCGATTCCAAGGCGTTGACGGCCCGGCGGCGCGAGGTGCTGTTCGATGCGATCATGGCGCACGCGCGCGCGGTCGGCATCGCCGCCTCCAGCGCCGAGACGATCGACCGAACCGACATCCGCAAGGCGACGCTGAGGGCGATGCGCGCCTGTGTCGAGGCGCTCGCGATCCCGGCGGACGGGGCGCTGTTCGACGGTCGCGACACGCCCGATGGCCTGGCGGCCCCGCTCCGCGCCCACGCCGTCGTCAGGGGCGATGCCCGGTCGGCCTCGATCGCCGCCGCCTCGATCGTGGCCAAGGTCACGCGGGACCGGATGCTCGCCGTCCTCTGCCGGGCGCATTCCGAATATGGATTTTCCGGTCACAAGGGATATGGGTCGCGGCGGCACCGCGCGGCCATCGCCGATATGGGCGGGGTCGCGCGCGTCCACCGCTTCACGTTCCGGCCCCTTTGTGCGCCGTAAAGGCAGGCGACCGGCGGCAACCAAAGGCGCCCCGACGAATACCGCCCCGCTGGAGCATGTGCCCGAAAAGTGAATGCGGCTTGCGGCAACATGCCCATAATCAAAGAGATGGAGCGTTTCCCGCAAATCGGCGTTCACGGGAAACGATCTAGAAACCGGGCCCGTCGCGGAAGCCCGGTTCGATTCGCCCGATTCGCTCCATCAGCCGTTTCAGGTCATCGGCGAGCTGTGCGTGGATGGCGAGGGCCGTTTCGGGATACTCCGCAAGCATCCGCCGGAACAGCGACCGGCTTATTCGCAGCACCTTGGTGTCGGTCTTGGCGCGCGCCGAAGTCATCCAGCTGGTCTCGGTGATCAGGGCGATCTGGCCCAGAATGGTCCCCGGGCCGACCGGATGCCGTCTGGGGTCGCCGCGTGAGCCGTCCCGCACGAGTTCGACGATCCCATGGTCGACGACGAACCCGCAGTCGGCCCGTTCGCCCTGATGATAGATCGTGCGCCCCGCCGCGAACTGCAAGCGTTCGGCGCCAAAGGCCAGAAGGCGCAATTGCTCGGCGGACAGTTCGTCGAAAATCTGCGCCGCCGACAAGGCGGCTATGTCGTCACTGAGGGTCACCGATCCGCCCGCGCCCGATTGTCTTGCGTGCCCGCGCTGCTGTTACATGACGGCCACGCAATTGGAAAGCACGCCGGCCGGCCCGCGCGAGGCGGCATGCGGACGGCATGCGGCGCGCCCGAAACGGGCTGCCGCGAAGAGGTCTTAAGGCACCAGCTTGTAGCCGCCGCTTTCGGTGACCAGGATCGCCGCGTTGGACGGGTCGGCCTCGATCTTCTGGCGCAGACGGTAGACGTGGGTCTCAAGCGTGTGCGTCGTCACGCCCGAATTGTAGCCCCACACCTCTTCGAGCAGCGTATCGCGCGTGACCACCTGGGCGCCGCTGCGATAAAGATACTTGATGATCGAGGCTTCCTTCTCGGTCAGCCGGATCTTGCGGCCGTTGCCGTCAAGCAACATCTTCTGGCTGGGCGTGAACGTGTAGGGTCCCACGGAAAATGTGGCGTCCTCGCTCTGCTCGTGCTGGCGCAACTGGGCGCGGATGCGCGCCAGAAGCACGGCGAACTTGAACGGTTTGGTGACATAGTCGTTGGCGCCCGCCTCAAGGCCCAGGATCGTGTCCGAATCGGTGTCGTGGCCCGTGAGCATGATGATCGGCGCCTTGAAGCCGCCCTTGCGCAGGATCTTGACCGCCTCGCGGCCGTCCATGTCGGGCAGCCCGACATCCATGACGACCAGATCGATCATCGCGCCGCGCGCGGCCTCGATGCCCTTGGTCGCGCCTGCGGCCTGCAAAACGTCAAACTCCTCGTAAAGCGAGAGCTGCTCGACCAGCACCTCGCGCAGATCGTCATCGTCATCGACCAGCAGCAGCGTTCGCGTCGTCATCGTTCAGCTCCGGTTGTTCGGCCGCTCCGCTTCGTTCGGACCGGCCCAGGGTTCATGGGCGGGGCTTTTGACATCATAATGGCAATCATGATCTCAACAAATGCTCAACTTTGCGTGTCGCGCGCGTCAAGGCGCCGTGAACAGGTCGGCAAACATGCTTGCGACAATCAAGATACGCCGAAAGCCCGGTGATCGCCGCACGGGCCTTCTCGCCGCCGGCGGCCGGGTGCTGCGCTGCGCGCTGGGCCATGCCGGTCCGTCTGCCTTCAAGCGCGAGGGCGACGGCGCCACCCCCGCCGGGACCGTGATGCGCCCGCTTTGGGGCTACTGGCGGCCCGATCGGGGCTCCCGGCCCGCCTCGGCGCTGGCCCTGTCGCCGATCGCCGTCGATGACGGCTGGTGCGACGCGCCCGGCCACCCCGCCTACAACGGGCCAGTCCGGCTGCCGTTTGCCGCTTCCCATGAACGGTTATGGCGCAAGGACCGCCTCTACGACATCTGCGTCGTGCTCGACTGGAACATGGCGCCGCGCGGCCGGGCGCGCCATCGCGGATCGGCGATCTTCATGCATCTGGCCCGGCCCGGCATCGCGCCCACCGAGGGCTGCATCGCGCTCGGCCGGCCCGATCTCGAATGGCTGCTGGCCCGGATCGGCCCGCGCACGCGTCTTTTCGTCCAGCCCTGAGAGGGCACCCGCCCATGATCAGACGCCGATCGGCCCGGCCACGGCAACGGCGAGCCGGTGAGCGCCGTCGATCGGCGTCAGGCCCCAGCAGGCTCCAGGCGGAGCCCCGGCCGGCCGCTCAGAAGTCGACGGCGATGCCCTTGACCTCCCAGTCGCCATAGCGCGCCGGATCGCGTCCACCGCGCCCGCCGACCTCCCTTGGCGAGGCGGCCTGCTTGCCGTCCTGTTCGGCGCGGCGCGCCTCGGCCTCCCTGAGCGCGCGCTGGGCAGCCGCCGGCAGGTCCTCGAAGCGGCGCGAGGGCTCCGGGCGGTCCCCGGCCGGCGGTTCCGTTTCGGTCTCGTGACCGTCCTTGCCCGTGTCCGTCATGGCGGCGTTCCCGTTGCGGCCGACATTGAAAAGAGGTGGCCGTTCATCCATCTATATGGGAGCGGCGGGCCGCCGGTCCAGCGATCCGCAGGCCCTTACACGCAATTGCGGAGATGAACGGATGAACATGGTCAAGACCGCCATGCTGATCGCCTTCATGACGGCCCTTTTCATGGGCGTCGGCTATCTGATCGGCGGCACGGGCGGAATGATGATCGCCCTCGTCATCGCCCTTGCGATGAACGTGTTTTCCTATTGGAACGCCGACAAGATGGTGTTGCGCATGCATGGCGCGGTCGCGGTCGACGAGAAGAACGCGCCCGAATATTACGGCATGGTGCGCGATCTGGCCGCCAATGCGGGCCTTCCGATGCCGCGGGTCTACATCATAGAGCAGGACCAGCCCAACGCGTTCGCCACCGGCCGCAATCCCGAAAACGCCGCGGTCGCGGCCACCACGGGCCTGCTCGACCGGCTGACGCCCGAGGAGGTCGCCGGCGTGATGGCGCACGAACTGGCGCACATCCAGAACCGCGACACGCTGATCATGACGATCACGGCGACGCTTGCCGGAGCCATCTCGATGCTCGGCAATTTCGCGCTGTTCTTCGGCTCCGGGCGCGGCAACAACCCGATCGGGCTGATCGGCGTGCTGATCGCGATGATCGTCGCGCCGTTCGCGGCGATGGTCGTGCAGATGGCGATAAGCCGCACGCGCGAATATGCCGCCGACCGGCGCGGCGCGGAGATCTGCGGCCGACCGGACTGGCTGGCGAGCGCGCTCGTCAAGATCGCCCGGGCCGCCGGGCGCTCTGTCAACGAGGCGGCCGAGCGGAACCCGGCGACGGCGCACATGTTCATCATCAACCCGCTCAACGGCCAGCGGGCCGACAATCTGTTCTCGACCCATCCGGACACGCAAAACCGCATCGATGCGCTGATGGCGATGGCCGGTGCCGGCGCACCCCCGCCACCCTCCCCCGCGCGGCGGCGCACGTCCGGCGTGCCGGGCACCGGAAAGGCAAGGCGCTGGGGTCGCGCGGACAGCGGCGAGCGTGGACCCTGGGGTTGAGCGCCGCCGCCCGGACCGCGCGGCAGCGCGGCGGCAAGCCGCCCGCCGACGAGCCGGCCAAGCCCGGCCTTGCCGCCCGGCAGGCCGCAAGGCGGCTTCTGAGCGCCATCGTCGAATCGCGCGCGCCGATGGACGCGCTGACCGACGATGCGCATGGCCACCCGCACTATCTTGCGCTCGGCGACCGCGATCGTTCCCTGGTCCGCGCGATCCTGATGGCCGCCCTGCGCCACCGTGGCGATCTTGAGGCGCTCATCGCGCGCTTCACCGAGCGGCCGCTGCCGTCGGGCGCGGCCTCCCTGCGCGCAACCATCCATGTCGCGCTGGCGCAGATCCTGTTTCTCGACGTGCCCGACCATTCGGCGGCGGACCTTGCGGTCAGCGCCGCCCGTGCCGATCCGCGCAACCGGCGCTTTGCGGGCCTGGTCAATGCGCTGTGCCGGCGCGCGGCCCGCGACCGCGAGAAGATTGCCGCACGCATCGCCAGGAGCCCGGCGCGCGCGCCGGACTGGTTCGCCGACAGGCTTGAGAAGGTCTATGGCCGAAAGACGGCCGAATCGATCCAGGCCGCCCATCGCCGCGTTGCGCCGATCGACCTGACGCTCGCCGATGAGAGCGCCGGCAATGTGGCGCGCCGGGCCCGGCAGCTCGACGCGGTTGCGCTGCCGACGGGCTCGCTGCGCCTCAGGGCGAACGCCGACGTGGCCGGCCTGCCCGGCTTCGCCGATGGCGCCTTGTGGGTTCAGGACGCCGCCGCGGCGATCCCCGCGCGGCTGTTCGGCGGCGTCGACGGCAAGCGGATCGCCGACCTTTGCGCGGCGCCGGGCGGCAAGACGGCGCAACTGGTCGCCCGGGGCGCGCGGGTCACGGCGATCGATGCATCGGCCAACCGCCTCAAGCGCCTGAAGGCCAACATGGCGCGTCTGGGCCTTTTCGATCGCTGCGAGGCCGTGGAGACGAGCCTGTTCGACTTTACGCCGGACGCCCCGTTCGACGGCGTGCTGCTCGATGCGCCCTGCTCGTCGACCGGCACGGTGCGGCGGCATCCGGACGTGCCATGGACCAAGACCGACGCCGAGATCGTCAAGCTGGCCGGCCTTCAGGCGCGCATGCTCGACAAGGCGGCCGAACTGGTTGCGCCGGGCGGCGTGCTGATCTTCTCGAACTGCTCGCTCGATCCGCGCGAGGGCGAGGACATCGCGCGCGCGTTCCTGGCCGGCCATCGCCGCTTCGCGATCGATGCGGTCCGGCCTCGGGAGGTTCCCGGGATCGAGGGATGCATCACCGCCCAGGGCTGGGTGCGCACGACGCCGGCCGATCTGCCCGCGCCGGGCGGCGATGAAGCGCTGGGCGGACTTGACGGATTCTTCGCCGCCCGGTTCCGGCGGAATGCCTGAAACCCCGCAGGCGCTGGTTTGGCTTTGCCCGGCATTGCGGCTATTGTCTTGATTCGATGGGGAATAAGAGCAAGCGCCGTGACAGGGTCTCGCTGGAACACGCAGCCAGGATATGTGGGAATCAGCCTGGGCCTGTTTTGGGAGCGCTTCCGCTACTGGTTGCAGGCCGGCTCCGTCAGCAATTGGCGGCTGGTCGGTCCCGTCCCGTCCCGCATCCTTCTGTCACCATCCTGCCTGCGGCCGGGCGACCCTCTGATCGCACGCGACTTCTACCAGGGCCGGTTCTCGTTTGCCGGGCGGACGGTGGAATCGGGCAGCCGGTCGCCGTTCGCCGTGGAGCCGCCTTCGGCTGCCTGGCACGCCGGGCTGCACGGGTTTCGATGGCTTCGGCATCTTTCGCATGCCGGAACCGACCTCGCCTCGGCGCAGGCACGGGTGTTGATCGATGACTGGATTGCCGTCCATGGCAGACGGTTGCACGAGCCCACCTATGATCTGCCGAACACGGCGAGCCGCATCATCGCCTGGTTGCAGCATTCGCGCTTCCTGCTGCAAAATT
>NZ_CFIFWG010000033.1:9136-21903 GCF_984466335.1 Roseitalea sp.
CGATCACGGCTTCTATCGGCGGTTCATGGCGTCGCTGTCGCGGCAGGTGCGCTTCATGCGCAAGGCGCTGCGTGCCCAGCCCCAGAGCCTGGACACGCTACAGGCGCTGATCGCGCTGGCCATCGCCTCGCTGGCCCTGCCGACGACCGAACGGCGCCGTCAGCGCACGGCGCACCAACTGGAAGCCCAGCTCAAGCGGCAGATTCTCCCCGATGGCGGCCATGTGAGCCGCAATCCGGCGCACCTGCCGGAGCTGCTCGCCGACCTGCTGCCGCTCGCGCAGTGCTATCTCGCCGCATCGCGCGCCGTTCCCACCGAACTGGTGCGCGCCGTCGATCGCATGTTTCCAAGGCTGCGCGCGATGCGCCATGCCGACGGCCATCTGGCCCTCTTCCACGGTGCCGGCTATTCGACACCCGACCTCATCGCCGCCGTGCTCAGGCTCGACCAGACCGAAGGAAAGACCGGGCCGCATGCGGTCCAGAGCGGCTTCTACAGGCTGGAGGGCGAAGGGACGGTGGTCATCGCCGATGCGGGCACGATCCCGGCCGGCATAGACGGCACGGCCTGCCATGCCAGCGCGCTGGCGTTCGAAATGTCGTCGCGGCGCAGCAGGATCATCGTCAATCTGGGCATCGACCAGTTGCGGCGGCCCGAATACGGACCCATCGCGCGTGCCACGGCCGCGCACTCGACCGTGTCGATCGGCGATATCTCGTCGGCGCGGTTTCGATCGTTCGCCGGCGCGCCGCGCGGTTCGCGGTGGCGGCCGACGATGCGGCCAAGGCCGATCAAGGTCGATGAATGGAAGAACGGGGACATGGCAGGCTTCATCGCCAGCCATGACGGCTATCTCAGGCCGTTCGGCCTCATTCATGAGCGCGGCATCGCGCTTCGGCCGGACGGGCGGCGGGTGGACGGCTTCGATGCGCTGCGCGCGCCCTCGCCCCGCAGCGCCGGTCCCGTCGAGGCGCGGTTGCGCTTTCATCTGCACCCGGCGGTGCGTGTCGAGGCCGCCGGCGCGGACAACACGTTTCTTCTGCACGTCGATGGCGAGCGCTGGGCGTTCCGGGCCGTCGGGGCGCCGGCCTCGATCGAGGAAAGCCTCTATCTGGCGGCGGTCGCCGGGCCGACGCCGACCGCGCAGATCCTCGTCACCATCGCCTGGCCGGAGGTCGGGCGCGTGAGCTGGCGTTTCGAGCGGCTCACCGGCTGACGGCCGCATTTGCTGTGGCTTGCGCGCTCCAAAGGCGCGTGGCGGTGGGCAGCCGCGCGCCGGGCGTGATAGGCACGGGGCCGTTGCCCTGCCGGAGCCCGACCCATGGCCATGTCTTCCAAGATGATCGCACCGCCCGACCGCCTCGCCCTGCGCCGCGCGCTGATCTCGGTGTCCGACAAGACGGGGCTGGTCGCGTTCGCCCGCACGCTTTGCGAGCGCGGCGTCGCGCTGGTGTCGACCGGCGGCACGCGGCGCGCGCTGTGCGAGGCCGGGCTCGCGGTGCGCGAGATATCCCAGGTGACCGGCTTCCCCGAAATCATGGACGGCCGGGTCAAGACGCTGCATCCGAAGGTGCATGGCGGCCTGCTCGCGGTGCGCAACGATCCCGATCACCGGGCGGCGATGGCCGAGCACGGGATCGAGGGGTTCGATCTGGCGGTCGTCGACCTGTATCCGTTCGAGCGGGTGGCGGCGGGCGACGCCGACATCGCCACGGTGATCGAGAACATCGATATTGGCGGCCCGGCCATGGTCCGCGCGGCCGCCAAGAATGCCGGCCACGTGGCGGTGGTGACAGACCCTTGCGACTATGGCGCGCTGCTCGAAGAGCTTGCGCAGGGCGAGGGCACGACCGGGCTTGCGTTCCGCCGCTCGCTCGCCGCCAAGGCGTTCAAGCGCACGGCCGGCTACGACGCGGCGATCGCCGGCTGGATGGAACGGGCGCTCCGGGCCGAACCGCTTGGCCGGCACGACGCGCTGGGCGGCGCGCGCGCGGCCACGCTGCGCTACGGCGAGAACCCGCACCAGGCGGCGGCGCTCTACCTGACCGGCGAGGCACGGCCCGGCGCGGCGACGGCCGAGCAGATCCAGGGAAAGGCCCTTTCCTACAACAACATCAACGACACCGACGCCGCGTTCGAACTGGTCAGCGAGTTCGATCCCGCAACGGCGGCGGTGGCCATCGTCAAGCACGCCAATCCCTGCGGCGTTGCCCTGGGCGATACGCTGCGCGATGCCTACCGGGCCGCCCTCGACTGCGACCGGACCTCGGCCTTCGGCGGCATCGTCGCGGTCAACCGGGCGCTCGACGAGGAGACGGCGCGCCTTGTTCTGTCCGTGTTCACCGAGGTGGTGATCGCGCCCGCCGTGACCCCCGGCGCCCGCGCCGCGTTCGCGGCAAAGCCCGGCATCCGCCTTCTGGAAACCGGCGCGCTGGCCGATCCCGGCGCGCCCGGCTCGACGGTCAGGCCCGTCGCGGGCGGCTTCCTCAAGCAGGGCCGCGACAATGCCGTCGTGGACGCGATGGAACTGCGCGTCGTCACCAGGCGGGCGCCCGATGCGCGCGAGATGGCCGATTTGCGCTTTGCCTTCCGGGTCGCCAAGCACGTCAAGTCCAACGCCATCGTCTATGCGCGCGACGGCGCGACGGTCGGGATCGGCGCCGGCCAGATGAGCCGGATCGATGCAAGCCGCATCGCCGCCGGCAAGGCGCGCGAGGCCGCCGAGGCGCTCGGTCTCGACGAGCCGCGCACGGCGGGATCGGTCGTCGCCTCGGACGCTTTCTTCCCGTTCGCCGACGGGCTGCTGGCGGCCGCCGACGCCGGCGCGCGCGCGATCGTCCAGCCCGGCGGCTCGATCCGCGACGAGGAGGTGATCGCCGCCGCCGACGCCAACGACATCGCCATGGTGTTCACCGGCGTCCGCCATTTTCGGCACTGACCGATGCGGTCCGGTCACGCCATGGTTCCGCCATCGCCTTGCCGCATTCCTGTCTATCGTTTGAGGGCTGGATCGCGGCGGTCCGCTGACATGATCGTGATGAGGGCCTCTCAATCTTGCGGTAACCGTTCGTCAACGATAATGGCCTGATCGGAAGCGGAGTTCGGGGACACCCACAATGCGAGCGCATTCGGCTTTCACCGCATTGGCGCTGTCGGCCGCCATTGCCCTGAGCGCCTGCAAGGGCAGCGATGTGCTCAACATCGCGGCGGAGGCACCCCTGCCGCGTGACGTGCGCAACATCATGGACGCCAAGGGCATGACCAAGTCATCGCCCATCATGATCCGCATCTTCAAGAAGGAGGAGGTGCTTGAGGTCTGGAAGCAGACCGGCACGGGCGTCTACGATCTGGTCAAGAGCTACGAGATCTGCGCCTATTCGGGCGCCAAGGGGCCCAAGTTCCAGGAAGGGGACCGCCAGGCGCCGGAGGGCTTCTATTTCGTCAACCGCCGCCTGCTCAACCCCAACTCGAGCTACCATCTGGCCTTCAACCTGGGCTTTCCCAACGCGTTCGACCGTTCGCACGGCCGCACGGGATCGTTCCTGATGGTGCATGGCGACTGCTCCTCGCGCGGTTGCTATGCGATGACGGACGCGCAGATGACCGAGATCTACGCGTTCGCGCGCGAGGCGCTGCAAGGCGGGCGGCAGGACGCCTTCCAGGTGCAGGCGTTCCCGTTCCGCATGACGCCCGAGAACATGGCCAGGCACCGCGACAGCCCGCATTTGTCCTACTGGCAGATGCTGAAGTCCGGCTATGACCATTTCGAACTGACCCGCACGCCGCCCAAGGTCGATGTCTGCGACCGGCGCTACGTGTTCAACCAGATCCCCGAGGATGGCGGCTTCGACCCGCAGGCGCAGTGCCCGGCCATGGCAATGCCCGAGCCGCTGGCGCTGGCCTACGGCAAGCTCCAGGAGCATCACGCGCTGCGGTTCGAGCAGGCGGTCGCGCGCCTTGAGGACGGGCCGCAGAGCCTTCAGGAAGGCATGATGGACATGCTCATGCCACGCGGCTCGGTCGAACCGCTGACGCACGAGGAGATCATGCGTCAGGCGCGGGAGGCCCATCGCGCCGCAAATCCGGCCATCGCCGCGCCGCCGGCGGCACCGGTGCCCACGCTCCAATCCCTGCCCGACGGGCCCGACGGCGCGAACCTGCTGACGGCCATCGTTCCGGCCGCGCGGCCGCGATAGCGGCATGGAGGCGGGCGCGGGGATCGAGGAATATGACCTGCGCGGGCTCAATTGCCCGCTGCCGGTGCTCAAGACGCGCAAACGGCTGCGTTCCCTGCGCGCCGGCGACCGGCTCTGGGTGCGCACGTCCGATCCCTTGGCGGTGATCGACATTCCCAATTTCTGCCGCGAGAAGGGCCATGCGCTGATCGCGACCGAGACGGTCGGCGACGGCCACCGCTTTCTGATCGAGCGGGCTTGATGCGAAAGGCCGGCGGTCGCGTTCAGCCGCTTTGGGGACGCGCGGCGGGAACGGGCACCTCCAGACCGGGTTTCGGTCTGTATCCGTCCATCTCGGTTTCGCTGGCCAGCGACGGCCTTTGCGGGCGCGCAAGCGGCACCGGGAAGGCGTCCAGCACCTCATTGCCGACGACGACCGCCGTGCGGCTGTCGCCCTCGGCGCCGCCCAGGCCGACGCGGACCGCGCGCGGCATGCGGTCGAGCGTGCCGATCAGCGCGGTGTCGAAAACGATGTTGCCGTCGACGTCCCGGCCGTCCCAGCGCGCGGCGCGGGCCTGGTCGGTGCAGACGACGGATCCGAGATCGGCCGGCACGCCGTCCGCGTCGGCGGGCCCCGGCACGGCATCGAGGCCCGGCGCCTCGCCGGACGCGCTTTCGGCAAAGCCCTTCTCAAGCAGGGCGGCGCTCTTTTCGGCGCGCTCCTTCTGGCTGTGCGTGCCCATGACCACGGCGGCCATGGTGCGGCCGCCGCGTGTCGCGGTCGCGACCAGGTTGAAGCCGGAGGCGCAGACGAAGCCGGTCTTCATGCCGTCGGCTCCCGCGAACCGGCCGAGCAGCAGATTGTAGGATGGGATCAGCCGGTCCTCGCCGAAGGCGATCGCCTCGGTCTGGAAATAGCCGTTGAAGTGGCGGAACTCGCGCCGCAGCGCCTGCGTCAGCACGGCCATGTCGCGCGCGGTGGTGTGCTGTGCCGCATCGTGCAGGCCGTGCGGGTTGGCGAAGCGGGTGTCGGCCATGCCGAGACGGGCGGCCTCGGCATTCATGCGCGCGACGAACGCGGCCTCGCTGCCGGCCACGGCCTCGCCGAGCGCCACCGAAACGTCGTTCGCCGAGCGGACGATGATCATCTTGAGCGCGTTGTCCACGGTCATGACCGAGCCGGGCGGATAGCCCATCCGGCCCGGCGGGGTGGACGCGGCGTTTCCGGTCACGCGAACCGGCGCCTTCAGCGTCAGTTCGCCCGCCTCGATCGCCCGGAAGGCGACATAGGCGGTCATCAGCTTGGTCAGCGAAGCGGGGCTCCACAGATCGTGCGCCCGGTCGGCGTGCAGCACGCGCCCCGTCTCGACCTCGAACAGAAGCGCCGGCCCGGCGGCCGCCGGGGCCGCAAGGGCCAGCGCCGCGCCGAGCGCGGCAAGGGCACGGACACCGCGCCGGGCATGGCGGGCACATCTCGTCATCGCATCGTCGGGCCGGACCACGGGTTTGAACAATCGGCTGCGATGCCATCAAACAGAAGCCGGCGCGCCTGACAACCGCCAATTGATGACATGGCCGCGACGGCCGCGCTATAAAGGACGCAGTTCCCAAACCGAACCATGCGGAGGCGCACCGAAGATGGCCCTTTTGAACCGAGCCGCCGAACTGCAGGGCGAAGTCAGCGCTTGGCGTCGCCATCTGCACGCCCATCCCGAGCTCATGTTCGACGTGCACGAGACGGCGGCCTTCGTCGCCGACAAGCTGCGCGCCTTCGGATGCGACGAGATCGCAACCGGGCTCGGACGGACCGGCGTCGTCGGGGTCATCAGGGGCAATAGGGGCGCCGGCGAGACGATCGGCATGCGCGCCGACATGGACGCGCTGCCGATCACCGAGGCGACCGATGCGCCCCACAGGTCGACCGTTCCGGGCCGCATGCATGCCTGCGGCCATGACGGGCACACCGCGATGCTGCTGGGCGCGGCCAGATACCTCGCCGAGACGCGCAATTTCGCCGGCACCGTCGTGGTGATCTTCCAGCCGGCCGAGGAGGGTGGCGGCGGCGGCGACGAGATGGTCAAGGACGGGCTCATGGAGCGGTTCGGCATCGACCGCGTCTACGGCATGCACAACATGCCCGGCGTGGCGCCCGGCGCGTTCGCGATCCGCCCGGGACCGCTGTGCGCGGCGACGGACGAATTCACGATCACGATCGCCGGCAAGGGCGGCCATGCGGCCATGCCGCACCGGACGATCGATCCGATCGTGACGGGCGCGCAACTCGTCACGACCCTGCAGGCGATTGCGGCGCGCAACGCCGACCCGCTGGACTCCATCGTCGTCTCGGCGACCAAGTTCCAGGCCGGCACGGCCCATAATGTGATCCCTGAAACCGCGCTGATCGCCGGCACGGTCCGCACGCTCGACGAGGATGTTCGCAAACTGGCCGAGAAGCGGCTTCACGCCGTCGCCCGTTCGGTCTGCGAGGCGCACGGGGCCGAAGCCCATGTCGTCTGGAAGCGCGGCTATCCGGTGACCGTCAATCACGAGGTCGAGACCGGGATCGCCGCCGAGGCGGCCGAGGCGATCACCGGCGCGGGAACGGTGCCCACCGACATCAGGGCGATGATGGGCGGCGAGGACTTCTCCTACATGCTCAACGCACGGCCGGGCGCGATGATCCTGATCGGCAATGGCGACAGCGCCGGGCTGCACCATCCCGCATATGATTTCAACGACCAGATCATTCCCGCCGGGATCAGCTTCTGGGCGAAGCTGGCCGAGACCAACCCGGCGCATTGACCGGGCCGGCGGTCCGGTTGCGGTCAGGCGTCGATGCCGGCCTTTCGCGCCCGGGGTCCGGTGCCCGCCTCGATCCCGCGCGGGCAGTAAAGGTCGTGCAGAACCGCCAGGACCTCGGTCACTTCGCGCCCGTTGAGCGAATAATGGATCGTCTGGGCATCGCGCTCGGTCTTGACGAGACCCGCCTCGCGCAGCTTGCGCAGATGGTGCGACATGGCAGGCTGCGATAGATTGACCGCGCCTGCCAGCTTCACGACGCTCCAGGCCCTTTCGGAGAGCGCGCAAAGGATGCGCAGCCGCACTGGCTGCGACAGCATTTCCATCAGCTTCGCCGCTTCGGCAAGGTGCGGATCGAGGTCGTCGATATTCATCATATAAAACCTCTTGAATATTCGAATCTCGGAATGTAACTGTCAGCGCACCCAGATACAAGCTGCGTGCCGGCGAGGGGCTCCGGAACGCGATCGGCAGGAAGGAACACGCGGTGGCGACCGAATTCACCCCGGTTGCGTCGCTTGCGGGCGGGGTGCTGGCCGGCACGCGCGATCCCGAACAAATCCCTCGGAAAGCCGGCCTCCGCCTGAGGCGCCGAAAGGAGCATCGTCATGACATTGCCGTTCCAACCGGAGACCAGCGTCGTCCCCCGGGTCGAAGCTTTTTTCGACCCGCAGACCAACACGATCTCCTATGTGGTCGGGGATCCGAACTCGAACGCCTGCGCGATCTTCGATTCGGTGCTCGACATCGACTATGCCGCCGGCCGGCTGTCCTATGAAAGCGCCGATGCGATCATCGGGCATGTCGAGGGGAACGGCCTTGTCGTCGAATGGATCATCGAGACCCATGTCCATGCCGACCATCTGTCGGCGGCACCTTACCTTCAGGACAGGCTCGGCGGCAGGACCGGCATCGGCGAGAAGATCATCGTCGTGCAGGACACGTTCGGCAAGGTGTTCAACGAGGGCACCGCGTTCCAGCGCGACGGCAGCCAGTTCGATCGTCTGTTCGTCGACGGCGACAGCTACACGATCGGCGCGATGACGGCCCATGTGATGGCCACGCCCGGCCACACGCCGGCTTGCCAGACCCATGTGATCGGCGATGCGGCGTTCGTCGGCGACACGCTGTTCATGCCCGATGGCGGCTCGGCGCGGGCCGATTTCCCCGGCGGCGATGCGGGCACCCTTTACGATTCGATCCAGCGCGTGCTGGCGCTGCCCGATGCGATGCGCCTTTTCATGTGCCACGATTACGGCCCGAACGGCCGCGAGATAAGATGGGAGACGACCGTCGCCGACGAAAAGGCGCACAATATCCATGTCGGCGGCGGCAGGGCTCGCGATGCGTTCGTTGCGATGCGCACCGCGCGCGACGCCACGCTCGCCATGCCCAGGCTGATCATCCCCTCGCTACAGGTGAACATGCGCGCCGGCGAGGTGCCGCGGGACGCCGATGGCAATCCGATGCTGACGGTGCCGATCAACAAGCTCTAACACGCGCGGCGGCTCGATCCCCTTGATCCTTGCGCCTAAACAGGAAGCGATACCAAGCGCCGGGCTGGCTGGGGAACCTGGATTCGAACCAGGACTAACGGAGTCAGAGTCCGCGGGTCTACCGTTAACCTATTCCCCAATGCGCCGGTAGCGGGGTTTCGTGAGCCCGCCGGGCGACCGCGCATATATGGGGTTCGGGCGGTCGATGCAATCGCGCCGGCGCTTTTTGCCTTTGCGATTGGCGCCATCGCTGATACCGTCCGGGCAACTGCAAAATGCGCGCGTGCTGCGCCGCAAAGGCCGCGCCGCGCGGGGAAGACGGTGTGACGATGCCTGGACAGGACACGCGCGTGTCCCAAACAGGTCGCCCCATATGTGGCGATGGCGACGCCGAACCCGGACGGGACGCCCCCGGCGCGGCCGAGGCGACCGGCCGGCCCGAAGGCACGTCGTCTCCCGGCACGGGCCCCGGCCATTCCGTCTTCGCCAAGCGGCCCTCCAAGCGCGGTCGCCGGCGCCGGCGCCGTTCTGCGGCAGGGGCCGCCCCGTCTCCGGCCGAAAAGCCGACACCGGCGCAGGCAAGCGGCGACGGCCATCGCGTGCGGGGCATCCGGCCCGAGGCGGGCAGGTCTCGGCCGGGCGTTTCCGCCCCCAAAGAGCCCGATGCCGGCAAGGGACGCCCGAGGGCGCCGGCGGTCGCCGATCCATCGCGCGCCCGGCGCGCCTACGCCGCCCTTGACCTTGGCACCAACAATTGCCGGCTGCTGGTCGCCGTCCCCGGCCGCCCCGGCGCCTTTCGCGTCGTCGATGCCTTCTCGCGCATCGTCCGGCTCGGCGAGGGTCTGAGCGCGACGGGCCTTCTGTCCGAGGCGGCAATGGATCGCGCGGTCGAGGCGCTTGCCGTCTGCCGCGACAAGCTGATCGCGCGGCCGGTCGAACGCACCCGCCTGATCGCGACCGAGGCGTGCCGGTCGGCCGGCAACGGCACGGCGTTCCTTGAAAGGGTTCGCCGCGAGACCGGCCTGAAGCTGGAGGTCGTGGATCGCGAGACCGAAGCGCGCCTTGCCGTTGCCGGCTGCGGATCGCTCGTTGACCGGTCGGCGCGCTCGACGGTTCTGTTCGACATTGGCGGAGGATCCTCGGAGATCGCCGTGATCGAGCTCCACCGGGGCGGCGGGCGCGACCTGTCCGACAGCATCGTCGCCTGGACGTCGCTTCCGATCGGCGTCGTCACCCTGGCCGAGCGCTTCGGCGGCACCCATGTGGACCAGGCGTCCTTTGCCGCCATGGTCGCCCACGCCGAGGAACTGCTGTGCGCCTTTGCCGGCCAGCACAGGCAGCGCGGCCGCCAGCGCGACGACGCCTTCCACCTGATCGGCACCTCGGGCACCGTCACCACGCTGGCGGGCATCCATCTGGGGCTCAAGCGCTATGACCGCCGGCGCGTGGACGGGCTGTGGATGGCCGACCACGAGGTCGATCGCATCAACGGGCAGCGTCTGTCCTGGTCGTTCGACGAACGCGTCGCCAACCCCTGCATCGGCCGCGACCGTGCCGATCTGGTGCTGGCCGGCTGCGCGATCCTGCAGGCGATCCGCAATGTCTGGCCGGCGCGCCGCCTGCGCGTCGCCGACCGGGGCTTGCGCGAGGGCCTTCTGACCGAGATGATGGCCGCCGACGGCGCATGGCGCCGCGGCCGCCACAGGCGCGAGCGGCCGGGCGGCCGCGGCAAGCCGCACACGCCGGCCCGCTGACATGGCCCGCAAGCCCGCGCGCCCCGGCGGCCGCTCGATCAATCAGCATGTCCGGCGCAAGCAGAAGCTCAAGCCCTCATCGCGCCGCTGGATCGAGCGCCAGCTCAACGATCCCTATGTTCAAAGGGCCAGGCGCGAGGGCATGCGCTCGCGCGCGGCCTACACGCTGATCGAGATCGACGACAGGCACGCAATCCTCTCCAAGGGCGCCCGCGTGATCGATCTGGGCGCGGCGCCCGGCGGCTGGTGCCAGGTCGCCATGGACCGCACCGGTTCGACGCCGGACACGCCGCTGATCGCGGCAATCGATTTTCTCGGCATGGACCCGATCCCCGGCGTTGCGATCCTGGAAAAGGACTTTCTCGACGACGACGCGCCGGCCGCGCTGATGGAGGCGCTGGGCGGCGCCCCCGATATTGTCCTGTCGGACATGGCGGCGCCCACCGTCGGCCATCGCCGGACCGACCACATGCGCACCATGCATCTGGTCGAGGTGGCGGCGGACTTCGCCATCGGGGTGCTGAAGCCAGGCGGCCATTTCCTCGCCAAGACGTTCCAGGGCGGCACGGAAAAGGCGCTGCTCGACCGGCTCAAGGCCCATTTCGGCAAGGTGGTCCACGTCAAGCCCGGCGCGAGCCGCGCCGAATCGGTCGAACTCTATCTTCTGGCAAAGGACTTTCGCGGCCTGCGAGACGACACCTGACCGGTCTCGACCAGGAGCGGCAGCGCCTCGATCCGTGGCTCCGAACCGATGGCGGCGAAGCCCTGGGCGGCCTGTTCAGACCTCTGTGAAACACCCATAAAACCAGGAATATAGTCATTTAAGGATGAAAGCGGCGTCAATCCCGCCACCGGCCCTTTTGCCATCGCGCGCGCCGTGGTACGGGCGACGGCCTACGTGACCGGGCGACGGCCCGGAGCGCTCCGACAGGCGGGAACAGGCGATGGCAAGAATCATTGAATCGGCAAGCGGCGCCTATGCGCTGACCTTCGACGACGTGCTCTTGCAGCCGGGCGCCTCGGAGGTTCTGCCCGCCGAAACCGACATAGGCACCATGATCGCCCGGGACATCGAACTGTCGCTGCCGATCCTGTCGGCGGCGATGGACACGGTCACCGAATCGCGGCTTGCCATCGCCATGGCGCAAGCCGGCGGCATCGGCATCGTCCACCGCAACCTCAATCCCGAGGAGCAGGCCGAGGAGGTGCGCCAGGTCAAGAAGTTCGAGAGCGGCATGGTGGTCAACCCGGTGGTGATCGGGCCGGACGCCACGCTCGCCGACGCCAAGGCGCTGATGCGCGCGCACCGTATCTCCGGCATTCCGGTCGTCGAGGATGGCGGCATCGGCAGCCAGAGGCCGGGGCTCCTGGTCGGCATCCTGACCAATCGCGACGTGCGCTTTGCCTCCGATCCGCACCAGAAAGTGCACGAACTGATGACGCGCGAGAACCTGGTCACCGTGCGCGAGAACGTCGCCCAGGACGAGGCCAAGCGGCTTTTGCACAAGCACAGGATCGAAAAGCTGCTCGTCGTCGACGGCAGGCGCTTCTGCGTCGGCCTGATCACCGTCAAGGACATGGAGAAGGCCCAGCTCAACCCGCACGCGGCCAAGGACGCGGCCGGCCGGCTGCGCGTGGGCGCGGCCGTCAGCGTCGGCGCGGACGCGCTCGAACGGGCCGACAGGCTGATCGGCGCCGGCGTCGACGTGATCGTCGTCGATACCGCCCACGGCCATTCGGCGCGCGTGCTCGAAGCGGTCGGCGCGGTCAAGAAGCGCTCCAACGCGGTGCGCATCATCGCCGGCAACGTGGCGACGGCGGACGGCACGAAAGCGCTGATCGATGCGGGCGCGGACGCTGTCAAGGTCGGCATCGGGCCGGGCTCGATCTGCACCACGCGCATGGTCGCCGGCGTCGGCATGCCGCAACTCGCCGCCGTCCTGGGCGCGGCCGAAGAGGCGCAAAAGCACGGCGTGCCGGTGATCGCCGACGGCGGCATCAAGCTTTCGGGCGATCTCGCCAAGGCGCTTGCGGCGGGCGCCTCGGCCGCCATGGTCGGCTCGGTGCTGGCCGGCACCGACGAGAGCCCCGGCGAGGTCTATCTGCACCAGGGGCGCAGCTACAAGGCCTATCGCGGCATGGGCTCTGTCGGCGCGATGGCGCGCGGCTCGGCCGACCGCTATTTCCAGGCCGAGGTGCGCGACGCGCTGAAGCTGGTGCCCGAGGGGATCGAGGGCCAGGTGCCCTATAAGGGACCCGTCGGCGGCGTGCTGCACCAGCTTGCCGGCGGCCTGCGCGCGGCGATGGGTTATGTCGGCGCCCGTAACCTGGACGAGTTGCACGCAAGGGCGACCTTCGTGCGCATCACCAATTCGGGCCTGCGCGAGAGCCACGCCCATGGCGTGCAGATCACCCGCGAAAGCCCGAACTATCCGGGCGGCGGGTGAGGCGGTTTCCGGCTCATTCGTCGGCCTTGTCGGCGCCGACCGATCCCAGGAACTCATCGCGCGGCAGGCAGTCGGCGGTGGTGTCGAGTATGGATC
>NZ_CFIFWG010000034.1:0-21527 GCF_984466335.1 Roseitalea sp.
GACCGCCAAGACGAGGAGAAAGAAGACGCCGCCCATAAGCATGAGGCGACGCGGGCCCAGAGCGCCCAGATTGGCGGCAAGCGTCTTCAGATTGTCCGGCACGCGCGGTCTCCCAAGCTTTGCTTCAGCCTAGGCCCTCAAGCTTGCGCGAAGGTGATGAAAGCCCGCCAGGCCATTGATGAAAAACGAAAAAGGGCCGCACGAAGGCGGCCCGGAAAGCAGCATGGAGACCAACAGGATCAACCGCGGAACAGCGACAGGATCGACTGGGCGTTGCCGTTGGCGATCGACAGCGCCTGAATGCCGAGTTGCTGCTGCACCTGAAGGGCCTGCAATCGCGTCGATTCGGTGTTCATGTTGGCATCGACGAGCTGGCCGACGCCGCGATCGATCGCATCGATCAGATTGCCGACGAAGTCGCTTTGCAGTGAGATGCGCTTCTTGGCCGAGCCCAGGTTCGAGGCCGCATCGGTCATGGTCTGCAACGCCGCTTCCACGCCCGTTATCATGGCGTCGACGTCCGCGTCGGTGATGTAGGTCTGCGTCAGATCGAGCGTGGCGACCGAGGCGGTGTAGGTGACCGGGGTCGTCGCGCCATCGTCGCTGTCGAGGTTGAACGTCGTGTCCAGGATGCCGGTGGCCGCGGAATTGGCGTCGAACAGGGCAATGCCGGCCTTGGAAATGCTGATGGTCTCAACCGAGACCGAACCGTCCGCGGACCGCGTGAAGGAAGCGACGATGCTCTCGGTGGCCGAATAGCCGGTGGCGCTCGAATCGACAGCCAGCCAGTTCTCGCCGTTTAACGAGGTGCCGCTGGCGTTCGAGATCAACTGGTTCTGCAACTGGCCGATTTCGGTCTGGATCTTGGAACGATCGACGCCCGGCTCGCGGGCCGCGACCAGCTTGGCCTTGATCTCGTCGACCACCTCGATGGCCGAATTCACGCCCGTATAGGCGATGTCGACCTTCGACGCGCCAAGGCCGAGCGCGTCCTGAACCGTGGACAGCGCCTTGTTGTCGGACCGCATGGTGGTCGCGATCGACCAGTAGGCGGCGTTGTCGGCGGCCTCGGCGACCCGGTAACCGGTCGATATCCGCGCTTGCGTCGTTTCGATCTGGTTGTTCGTGTTCTGAAGCGACCGCAATGCGGTCATCGCAGACACGTTGGTCATCAAGCTGGACATTCAAGGCCCTTTCCAAACAATCCGCACATCAGCGACGCTCCGGCCCGAGCCGGCACGATGAGGACACCCCAGGCCATGCCGGCCCGAAAGGCCGCCGGCACGGGCTCGCTATCAATTCGTTAACGTAAACGGGAATGGCTAACAAAAGCTAAACGGGCCCACCCCACGATATGCCGGGCAGGCCCGCCTCTTCAAAGACCGGCCGCACGTCAAGCTCGCCCCGCCGGCATCATCGGACCGGACATGCGAAAAGGGCCGCCCGGCAACCGGGCGGCCCTTTCATCGATAAGCGCGGGAACCGATCAGCGGAACAGCGACAGGATCGACTGGGCGTTGCCGTTGGCGATCGACATGGCCTGGATGCCGAGCTGCTGCTGCACCTGAAGGGCTTGCAGCCTGGTCGATTCGGCGCTCATGTCGGCATCGACGAGCTGGCCGATGCCGCGATCGACCGCATCCATCAGATTGCCGACGAAGTCGCTTTGCAGCGAGATGCGCTTCTTGGCCGAACCGAGTTCGGAAGCGGCCGTGGTCATGGACTGAAGCGCGGCATCGACACCGGTTATCATGGCCTCGACGTCCGCGTCGGTGATGTAGGTCTCCGTCAGATCGAGCGAGGCGACCGTGGCGGTGTAGGTGACCGGGGTCGTCGCGCCATCGTCGCTGTCGAGGTTGAACGTCGTGTCCAGGATGCCGCTGGCAGAGGAGTTGGCGTCGAACAGGGCGGTCGAGGACTTGGTGATGCTGATCGTGGCAACCGATACCGCGCCGGTTTCGCTGCGGTTGAAGGAGGCAACCAAGGTCTCGGTGGCCGAATAGCCCGACGCGCTGGAATCGACGTTGAGCCAGTTCTCGCCAACGATGCCCGCCGAGGTGGCGATCGAGGTGAGCTGGTTCTGCAACTCCTTGACTTCCGACTGGATCTTCGAGCGGTCGACACCGGGCTCGCGCGCGGCGACGAGTTTTTCCTTGATTTCGTCGACCACCTCGATGGCCGAATTGATGCCGGTATAGGCGACGTCCACCTTGGCGGCGCCCAGGCCGAGCGCGTCCTGAACCGTGGACAGCGCCTTGTTGTCCGAGCGCATGGTGGTCGCGATCGACCAGTAGGCGGCGTTGTCGGCGGCCTCGTTGACGCGCATGCCGGTGGCGATGCGGGCCTGGGTGGTTTCGATCTGGCTGTTCGTGTTCTGCAGTGACCGCAATGCGGTCATCGCAGACACGTTGGTCATCAAGCTGGACATGATGCGTCCCTTTCTACTGGTAACAAACAAGGGACATTCCGGTGGACCCGGCGCGGCAGGGCGGCATCATGCCGGCCGCTGAAGCGGTGCCTGCTGCTGAAACGGTCTATAGGGGGCAGACATTAACGCCGGCTGAAGCCGCGCCTTTTTTTGCAAAGCCCGTTTCCGACGCGCAAGCGGCGTGAAAACCGCCCCACCCCCCGGCTCAAACGAAGGAGCGCACCAGGCTGCCCACGAGCAGGTTCCATCCGTCGATCATCACGAAAAAGAGGATCTTGAAGGGCAGCGAGATCACCGACGGCGGCAGCATCATCATCCCCATCGCCATGATGATGGTGGCCACGATCAGGTCGATCACCAGAAACGGCAGCACGACGAGAAACCCGATCTCGAAGCCGCGCCTGATCTCGGAGATCATGAAGGCGGGAACCAGGATGCGCAGATCGATCCGGCCGTCGACGACGACGTCCTGGCCGCGCTCGCGCGCAAGATCGGTAAAGAGGTCGAGATCGCGATCGCGCGTGTTTTCCAGCATGAAGGCCCGGAACGGTTCGACGATCTCGCCAAGCGCCTGCTCCTCTGCGATCTCGTTGGCAAGGAGCGGCTGCAACCCGTTCTGCCAGGCCCGGTCGAAGACCGGCGCCATGACATAGAAGGTCATGAACAGGGCAAGCGAGATCAAAATGATGTTGGCGGGCGTCGATTGCAGGCCGAGACCGGTGCGCAGGATCGAAAAGACGATGACGAAACGGGTGAAGCTCGTCACCATGATCAGCAGGCCGGGCGCGATCGCCAGCACGGTGATCAGGCCGAAAAGCTGGATGATGTCGGCGCTCGTCAGCCCGCCGACCCGGTCGGGTAGGGCGAAGCCTTCGAGCGCCTGGGCGAGCGCGGGCTGGGGCGCGAGCAGCACTGCCGCCATCATCGCAAGGAAAAGGAGCGCTCTCATTCCAGCAGCAGCGCCTTGACATAGACGCGCCTGACCGCGCCCCGGCTGCGCAGGGCCGCGCGGCTTTCAAGATCGGTGACCAGATGCTGGAAGCCGCTGGGCATGGAAAGCGCCTGAAGCCGCGTCGTGCGCATATAGGCCAGAAAATCCGCCTGGATCGCCTCGACGGTCGCCGGATCCAGCCCGTCGCCATGCTCGCCAGGATCGACCGCCAGCGACAGTTCCATGCGCACCCACACCTCGGACGGCGCGCCGATATTGGTGGTGATCGGATCGAGCGGGACGATCTTCAGCCCGCTATGGTCGAGGCCGCGCATGGCGGCCGCTGCGTCCTCGGCTCCCTGATCGCCGCCATGGCCGCCGGCGCCGCGACCGTCCTCGGCGCGATCTGCGCGCTCCGCCTCGGCGGCCGCAGGCGTGGCGGCCTCACCGTCGGCGGCGATCATCGGGGCGAACAGAACCGTGCCGGCGGCGAAACCGGACCCGCCGGCGACAAGCGCGGCGACGAGCAGGAAGACCGCCGCCATGAGGGGCGAGGTCTTCCCGGTTTCGCGTGCATCCTCGGCGATGTCCTCGGCCATTGACTGACAAACCCTGCGCGCCACGCACCGCTAGAACGGTGAGATGCGGTCGATGAATTGTTGCCCGTAGGGCGGCTGCTGCATTTCGGAGATGTGGCCCGTGCCGCCATAGGAGATCCGCGCCTCGGCGATCCGGTCATAGGCGATGGTGTTGGACGGATCGATGTCCGAAGGCCGGACGATTCCCGCAACGGTGAGAATGCGCATTTCGGCGTTGACCCGCACCTCCTGCGTGCCGCGAATGACCAGATGGCCGTTTTGCAGCACATCGACCACCGTCGCCGCGACGCGCAGATCGATCCACTCGGACCGCGATGTCGCCCCCCCGCCGGAGAAACCGGTGTCGCCGCCAAAGCTGGCGTCCGCCGAACCGCTGCCGCCACGGCCGTTCATGTCCACGTTGGCGCCAAGATTCCAGAGCCGCGACGTGATGCGCGAGCGCTCGGAATCGCTCTGAAGCTCGGCGCGGTCGGCGATGTCGATCAGCACCGTCAGCGTGTCGCCGCGCGTGAGCGCCTTGCGGGCCGTGAACAGGCTCGCCGTCCGGTCGTCCCAGGTCGAATATCTGTTGACGGGCTGGCCGGGATATTTCGATTCGATGAGCGGGGGCGGAAGCTGGTCGTCGATGCCCGAGCCCACAGGCGACAGCGCCGGCGGCCGACCCAGATCCCTGGTCGTGCCGCACGCGGCCAACGCCAGCGCCGCGCACAGGGCCGGGGCGAGACGGACGGCACGCTCGGCCGTGCGCATCATTTGCCCTGCCCGGGCGCTGCGGTGTCGGCCACGGCCGCCATGATCTGCGTGATCAGCGCGGCGTCCCTGGTCGCCATCTCGTTGAGGATGGCGGCCGAGGTGCGGGGCTTGAGCTTGGTCAGCAGCGCAGCCGACAGTTCGGCCGGCAATTCCTCCATGCGCTGGGCCGCCGCATCGGGGCGCATGCTGGCGTAGACCGCAACGAGCCCCTCACTGGCCGCCTCGGCGAACCGCTCGCGCTTGGCCGCCCACTCCTCGAAGGCCGACCGCCTTTCCTCCAGAATGGCGATCTTGGCCGCGATCTCGGCCCTGAGCGCCTCAAGCTCCTCGCGCTGGATCGCGTAGCGGCGCTCGCGCGCCTCGTCGACGATGTTGGCGCAGAAGTTCCGCACGTCGGCCGGCGTCCGGGCCTGGCCGTGCGCGGCAAGCGGCATCAGCACGGGGCCGGCGACGGCGCAGGCGGCGACCAGGAGCGCGGGAAGGGTTGCGGGGGAGCTTTGGGAGTTCATGGCGCTTCCGTTCACTGGACGATCAGTTCGGCATTGAGCGCGCCCGCGCTCTTGATGGCCTGGAGGATCGCGATGACGTCGCGCGGCTGCACGCCAAGGCGATTGAGCCCCTCGACGAGACTTTGCAGATCGACGCCGTCGATCGTGCCGATCTGGGTGCCTTCCTCGTCGACGTCGATGAAGGTGGATGGCTCGACCGCGGTGACGCCGTCGGAGAACGGCGCGGGCTGGACGACCCTTGGCGCCTCGGTGATCCGGACCGTCAGGGCGCCATGGCTGACGGCGACGCGCGAGACGCGCACGTCCGCGCCGATCACCACCGTGCCCGACTTCTCGTCCAGCACGATCCGGGCCGGCTGATCGGTTTCGACGCCGAGGTTTTCGATGGCGGCGATGAAGCGGGCCGGCGATACGTCCTCGGGCTTGTCGAGCTTTACGGTGCGCGCATCGAGCTCCCTTGCGACGGCGCGCCCGAACGCCGAGCGGGCATGGGCGTTGATCGCATCGGTCACGCGCACGGCGGTGGAGAAATCGGGATTGCGAAGCTGAAGCAGGAAGCCGCCTTCCCGGCTGAAATCGACCGGCACCTCGCGCTCGACGATCGCGCCGCCGGCGATGCGGCCGGTGGTCGGCGTGCCCTGCGTGACGGTTTCCGCCTGCCCCTCGGCGGCGAAGCCCGAAATCGACACGGACCCTTGCGCGACCGCGTAGATCTGCCCGTCAGCGCCCAGAAGCGGCGTCATGACGAGTTGGCCGCCGCCAAGGGAGGTGGCATCGCCAAGCGAGGAGACGGTCACGTCGATGCGCGCGCCGGAGGTTGCGAAGGCCGGAAGGTTGGCGGTGACCATGACGGCGGCGATGTTCTTGAGACGCGCCCTGCCCTCGGCCGTCGCCACGCCGAGCGTATCGAGCATGGAGCGCATGGACTGCTCGGTGAACGGGGCGTTGCGCAAGCTGTCGCCGGAGCCCTGAAGGCCGACGACCAGCCCGTAGCCGATGAGCTGATTGTCGCGCGAGCCCTGTAGCACGGCGATGTCCTTGATGCGCGAGGTCGCAAGCGCCTCGGCCGCGCACATGGCGACAAGACACACGGCGACAAGACACATGGCGCACATGGCGACCGCGGCGCGCCCGACCATCAGCACACCTCGGCGCGCAAGGGCGAGCGGACCGTCGCGCACACGGTGCGGCCGTTGCGGGCGTTGCGCACGCGGATCGTGTCACCGATGGCACCGTCCTCAAGTGCCACCGCCCTCATCGTGATCGACAGAGCGCCCTGGCGAAGGTCCACGGCGATGGTCGCGCCCTGCTCGACGGCGAACGGGGCGCGCAGCATGTCGGGCGCGATCGCGCGGCCGGGCAGAAGCGTCCGCGCGGCGACCATGCCGGCAAGGTCGGCTCGGGTGCGCACGACCGGAAAATCGTCGGGAATGGCGCGCGTGTGCTGGCGTATGGCGACATTGCCGGCGGCGATCGTCTGCCCCGGATAGACGATGCGCTCGACCACCGCATAGGCGCGCAAGGGATCGGCGAGCGCGCCCGCGAGCGCGGCCGCCTGCAACACGATCGCCAGGGTCGCGACCAGGCCCGCCAACCGCACGGCCTCTACCTCAGGCCGGTGGCGACGGTGGCCAACATCTGGTCGGACGCCTGGATGACCTTGGAGTTCATCTCGTAGCCGCGCTGCGCCGCGATCAGCTCGGTGATCTCGCGCACCGGATCGACGTTGGACTGTTCCAGATAGCCCTGGCGCACGGTCGCAAAACCGGGATCGCCGGGCACGCCGACAATGGCCGGACCGGATGCGTCGGTCTCGGCGTAAAGATTGCCGCCCAGCGGCTTGAGGCCGGCATTGTTGGCGAAGCTCGCCAGCGTGAGCTGGCCGATCTCCTGCAACAGGTTCTGGTCGGCCACGCGCGCGAAGACCTGGCCGCTATCGTTGATCGAGACCTCGACCGTGTTCTGGGGGATGACGATGGCGGGCTGGACGGCATAACCGTCGACCGTGACGAGCTGGCCTTCGGCATTGGTGCTGAAGGCGCCGGCGCGTGTGTAGCGCGTGGCGCCGCCCGCCCCGTCGATCTGGAAATAGCCCGGCCCGGTCAAGGCCATATCGAACCGGTTGTTGGTCGCGTTGAGCGCGCCCTGAAGGTGGATCTCGCGGACGGCGGCGGTGCGCACGCCAAGGCCGACATGGCTGCCCTCGGGCACGCTGTTCTCATTGGCCCGGTTCGGAACGCCGGCGACGCGCTCGACCTGATAGAGCAGGTCCGAGAACTCGGCCCGCCCCCGCTTGAAGCCGGTTGTGTTCACATTGGCGATGTTGTTGGCGATGACCTCAAGGTTGGTCTGCTGGGCGTTCATGCCGGTGGCGGCGATCGCTAGGGCCTTCATACGCGCTGCTCCTCAGATCGCCATGCGGGTCATGTCGAGATAGGCGGTGACGATCTTGTCCCGAATCGCGACGGCCGCCTGCAGATTGCGCTCGGCTTCCATCACCGCGTCGCTGACCGCGCGAACGTCGGCCTGTCCCTTGATGCCGGCGACCGAAACGCTCTCGGCGGCCTTGACCGAATCGATCGAGGCGGCGATCCGGTCGCGCATGATCTCGCCGAAGGAAAGCGCGCCGATGCGCGCCGCCTCTTGCGCCGGCTGGGTGGTTTGAATGAGGTCCGCGCGGGCAAGGCCCGCACCGGCGACCGCCTGCAACTGCTCGATCATCAGCGCGCCCTCATCAGATCGATGGTCATGGAAATCAGCTCGCGCGCCTGCTTGAGCACCTGAAGGTTGGCCTGATAGCTGCGATTGGCCTCGCGCATGTCCGCCATCTCGATGATCGGATTGACGTTGGGCAGCTTGACATAGCCGTCAGCGTCGGCCGCCGGATGGGACGGATCGAACTCCTGAACGAAGTCCGAGCGGTCGATGTCGATCGTGTCGATCTGCACGAGCGCGGCCTGCGAGGCGCGGTCGACGGCGCTCTGAAAGGCGATCTTCTTGCGCGCGTAAGGATCGGCGCCCGGCGCGTCGCCGGTGGAATTGGCGTTGGCGATGTTCTCGGAGACGACGCGCAGCCGGGTCGCTTCGGCATGCAAGCCGGACCCGGCCACCTTCAGGGAGGCTGTCAGCGCATCCATGGCACTAACCCCTTGAGACCATCAGCGTCATGCGATGGAAAGCGGCGACGATGCCGGTGTTCAGCTCCATGCCGGCACGCACCTGGCCGGATTTGGCCAGCTCGGTTTCCAGAACCACCGGCCCGCCGACGGTCCTCATCGTTGCAGGCTCGAATGCTCCCGGCGGGGCGGCCTGCCCCCTCGGCACGCCGATATGATCGGCCATGGTGGCTTCAAGGCGCACCTGGGCGACCTTCATCTGCGCCGCAAAGGGAGACACGTCCTGCGCCTGATAGCTGGAAACATTGGCGTTGGCGATGTTGCTGGCGACGGCGGCCTGGCGAACGGACAGCCAGTCGGCCTGGCGCGCGGCGAGATTGAACAATTGCACCGGTGTCATCACGACATCCTTTCACTTGGGGCAAGGATATCGGCGCTGACTTGCGCGTGGCTTGCGGTTTGCGGGCCGTCAGTCGAGCCGCACCTCGCTTTCGTCCCCGGTGACGATGCGGGCGCTTCCGCCACGGCCGAGAACGGCCGTCACGCGACGGCCGTCCGGCAGCACGGCCCCGGGCCGGACGATGTAGATGCCCTCGGTATCGGCAATCAGCGCCAGCCCGCGTCCGGCATCGAGCAAACGATAGACGTGCGCGGCGGCATCGCCGTCGGGCACGCCCGCCGTGGTGATCGGATCGATGCCGAGCGGCGATGCGGCCGCCTCGTCGGCGCCGTCCCGGTCCTCGGACACAGGCGCCGCGGTCGCGAACGGGTCGGCCGGGACGCCCCCGGCCAGGTCCCTGGGCGGCGGATCGCCGACATAGGTCCCGGCGACCATGTCGAACAAGGGCGCGCGACCTTCCCGAAGCGCGATCACGTCGGCGGGCACCGCGCCGTTACGCGAGAACTGGAGGGTCGGCGGACCGTAGCGCGCCTGGTTGACGTAGGCGTCCCAGGGAAACCAGATCGAAAAAGCCGCAAGCGCGAGCGCGCCGCCCCAGACCGTACAGTCGCCCGGCCCGGCCCGTTTCAGGCCGCGCCAGGCGCGGCCGATGCGGCCGCTCCGCCGGCGGGACGGCTCATGCCTTGGCCGTTGCATCGCGCAGCACCTCCGCAAGTTCGGCGAACGGATCGGTCGAGGGCGGGTCGGACGGGCGCTGGTTCAGCGCGCCGTAAAGATGCGGCACCGTTCCCACGGCCCGGTCCAGTTCGGGATCGCCGCCGGGCTTCCAGCCGCCCAGAAGGCGCAAGTCCCGCGTTTCCTCGAAACGGGCCATCATCGCCCGCAAACCGGCGACCAGTTCGGCCTCCTGCGGCTTCCAGACCCGGCTCGCGAGCCGCGAGATCGAGGCGAGCGCGTTGACCGGCGGATAGCGGCCGCCATCGGCGATTGCGCGCTCAAGCACCAGATGGCCGTCCAGGATGCCGCGCATCGTATCGGCGATCGGATCGTTGTGATCGTCGCCATCGACAAGGACCGTGACGATCGCCGTGATCGATCCGCCATTGTCGCCGCCCGGCCCGGCCCGTTCGAGCAGCATGGGCAGTTCGGCGAAGACGGTCGCCGGATAGCCGCGCTGCACCGGCGGCTGGCCCGCCGCAATGCCGGTCTCGCGCAGGGCGTGGGCGAAACGCGTGACCGAATCGAGAAGGTAGAGGACGCGCTTGCCCCGGTCGCGCAGCGCTTCGGCGAAGCGCATGGCGAGCGGGGCGGCACGGCGGCGCATGACCGCGCTCTCATCGCCCGTGGCGGCGACGATCAGCGCCCTTGCCATCGTCTGGGGACCGAGCGTGTCCTCGACGAATTCGCGCACCTCGCGCGAACGCTCCCCGACAAGGCCGACGACGACCGCATCGAACCCACCGCCCCGGGCCAGCATCGAAAGGAGCGTGGACTTGCCCACGCCGCTGCCGGCGAAGATGCCGAAGCGCTGGCCGACGCACAGCGGCGTGAACAGGTCGATCGCCCGCACGCCCGTGCGGAAGGGCTCGGACACGCGCGCCCGGCCCAGCGCGCCGAGGGGCGGCTTCCTTTCGGCGGCACGCGCCCGCGGCAGGGGGCCGCGCGCATCGATGGGCTCGCCGAGCGCGTTGACGACGCGGCCCAGCCAGCATTCGTCCGGCACCGGATCGATATTGCCCGCATGCAGCGCGATGTCACCGACCGAAACGCGGTCGAGCGGCGTCATGGGCGCGACCACGAACGCGCCGGCCTCGACATGCTGCACCTCGCCCAGGGCATGGCTTTGCGCGCCGCCGAAGCGGACGACATCGCCGATGCACGCCGAGCGCGGCAGCCCCGTGACCACCACGCTGTCCGGCCGCACGGCGCTCACAAGGCCGCCACGGGCGACCATGGCGTCCGCCTCGGGCAGCGCGGCGATGCCCGCGGCCAGGGCATCCAGGGTCGGGCCGGCGTCAGCCGCGGTGGAAGGCATTGATCAGCTTGGTCAGGGACTCCTCGGTCGAGCGGATCATCCCGGCGGCGTTGTCGAAACTGCGCTGGACCATGATGAGCTGGGTCAGCTCCTCGACCGGGTCGACGTTGGACTGCTCGACATAACCCTGGACGACCGTCACGTCGGGCGCGTCGATCACCGGATCGGGCGCCGCGTCGGCGAGAATGCCCGAATCGCCGTGCCGGACAAAGTCCGGCCCCGGCTCGAAGGCGTAAAGGCCGAGCGCGCCGACCTGCGCGCCGTCCTGGCGGATGAAACCGTCCGCGCCCACTTCGAGCGGGCCGCCGCGCGGGTTGACCTCAAGGGGCGCGCCGCCCGGATCGAGAACCGGATGGCCGGCCAGCGAGACAATGGCACCCTGCCCGGTGATGGTGAACCGGCCGTCGCGGGTAACGGCGATGCCGGCGGGCGTTTCGAGCGCGAACCAGGCATCGCCGTTGATCGCGAAATCGAGCGGCGATCCGGTTTTTTCGAAACCGCCAGCCTCGGTGTTGACGAACTCGGCGCCATCGGACGCAAACGCGACGCTGCTCACGCCATCGGCCGTCTGCCGGCGGGCGATGGCGTCCTCGAACGTCACCTCGGCGGCGCGAAACCCCACCGTGCGCGTGTTGGCGATGTTGGAGGCGATCGTGGTCAGGCGCTTTTCGAGCGCGATCTGCGCCGACAGGCCAACGGTCAGACCGTCGTTCATCGGACCCCCCTATCGCCCGATCTGCGCGATCTGAAGCATCAGATCGGCGGAGATCGACATGGTGCTCGCCGGCATCAGGAGCTGCGCGGGCGAGCCGGCCGGCAGGCCGCCCTGCGCGGCGCCGTTGCGCAACTGCCACATATTGGCGAAGCGCTCGACGAGCGCGTCGCGCTTCGCCGGTTCCTTGAGGTCCGAAAGCGGCAAGCGGTCGGCGAGCATCTCGGCCTGCCTGTCGATGTCGAGCACGGCCGTTTCGGCCGGAATGCCGAAGGCGGTGCGCACCACCTCGCTCAGCGCCTTGTCGGCCAGTATGGCGAAATAGGAGTCGACCTGCGGCGCCTTGCGCTGGAAATAGAGCGCCAGCCGCACGCCCGGATCGGCCTGTCCGGCCTCGCTTTCAAGCGACTGGACCAGAAATCTGTCGACGACCCCGTCCTGCGCCTTGGTGAAGGCCGTCGCCGCCTCGCCGTGCCTTGCGAAGTTGAACGTTTCGGCGAATTCGCGATAGCGCGGGTCGGCCAGCGTGTTGGCGAAGGCGTCGTCGCTGTCGACGCCCTCCCTGAGCACCTTGAGCATGAAGGCCTTGGCATAGGCCATGTCCTCAAGCCCGTGCGCCTTCATGGCGACGTTGAAAAGGCGTGTATCGGCGACCAGTTGCTCGGGCGTGTCGATGGTGCCGATCGTCTGGCGATAATAGTCGACCTGGCGCTGGATGTCGGCGCGCTCGCCCAGCCGGTCCAGGCTCGCGCCCATGTCGCGCGTGATCTGATTGAGGGAAACCAGCGTCGTGTTCATGTCCGCACCTTGCCCATGGTCGCGGCACGCTACCGGACGGCGCTTGCGCGAAGCTTTCCGCGCACGTCCGCGCGCAGCGCCCATGCGGCACGGCTCGCAAAGCACAGGTTCAAGCAAGGTTTGGCCCTTAGCGTCCGGGCAACCTCAAGAGGAGTTCCCCGTGGGCATCATCATCGGCCTGATCGTCACGTTCGGCTGCGTGCTCGGCGGCTACATGGCGATGGGCGGCTACGTCAAGGTGCTGTGGCAGCCCTTCGAGGTGGTCATCATCGTCGGCGCGGCGATCGGCATCTTCATCGTCGCCAACACCATGGCGGCGATCAAGGACACCGGCAAGGCGTTCATGGAGGCGATGACCAACAAGGTGCCGGGGCAGGACGACTATCTCGAACTGCTCGGCCTGCTGCACCGGCTGATGCGCGACCTGAAGTCCAAGCCGCGCAACGAGGTGGAAGCGCATATCGACAATCCGGACGAATCCGACATCTTCGCCGAATATCCGGCGGTCCTCGAACGCGAGGACCTCACGCACTTCATCTGCGACTATGTCCGCCTGATCATTGTCGGAAACGCGCGTCCGCACGAGGTCGAGGCCCTGATGGAAGAGGAAATCGCGACGATCAAGGGCGACCGGCTCAAGCCCTACCAGGCATTGCAGAACTCCGCCGACGGCCTGCCGGCGATCGGCATCGTCGCGGCGATCCTGGGCGTTATCAAGGCGATGGGCGCGATCGACCAGAGCCCGGAAATCCTGGGCGGGCTGATCGCCGCCGCGCTCGTGGGCAGCTTCCTGGGCATCTTTCTGGCCTATGCGGTGGTCGGGCCGATCGCCACCAAGGTCAAGGGTGTGCGCGAAAAGAGCGTGCGGCTCTATTATGTCGCCAAGCAGACGCTGATCGCCTACATGAACGGCTCCATGCCGCAGGTCGCGCTCGAATTCGGCCGCAAGACGATCTCGGCCTACTACCGGCCCTCGCTCGAAGATGTCGAGGAAGAGGCGGGCCGGGCGAACGAGGCGCAGGCGGCGTGAGCACCATGGCGAAGCGATACGATCCTTCGTCCGGGGACCGCGATGTCGTCGACCGCATCCTGCGCCGCCGCGTCAGCGAAGAGGCGATCAGCCGCGTCGTCAAGCGCATGGGCGCGGCGTTCGCGGCCCATATGATCGCGCGGCTGCGGTCGCTGTCGCCTGAATTCGAGATGACGTTCGAGACAGGCTCCCAGGCGGCCAAGCCCGCTGCCGGCAGCGCGGAATGCGCCGGGTTCACCCTGCGCTATCCGCAGGAACAGTGCCGGCTGATCCTGCATCTGGACCGGGCGGGATCGAACCTTTTGAACAATGCGCTCCTGGGAGCCGACCCCGAGATGGAAGTGCCCGCCGCGCCCGGATCCGTATCGCATCTGGAGATCGGCATCCTGCGGTCGGCCGCGCAGACCGTCAGCCGCACCCGCCAGAGCGACCGGCCCCTACTGGCCTTCGACCGCGTCGATGTCCATCGCGGCGATGACCCCGCGCTTGCCGACACCGGCGGCGACACCGTGGCGACGCTGGTCTTTTCGCTGGTCTTCGGGGTCAATGGCGCCGCCTGCTGGCTCGATGTGCCGCACCGGCTGCTGATCGAGCTGTCGGCGCAACTGACCGAGATCGAGGCGCGGGCCGCGCGCAACCGCGGACGCGGAGGCTTCAACGTGCCGGACTTCGCGCTCGACGTCGATGTGGTCCTGGCGCTCGAAAAGCTAACGCTCAGCCAGATCGCCCTGCTCAAGCCCGGCGACGTCATCGAGGGCGCGGCAAGCGGCGGAGCGGCGATCGTCCGAGCCAAGGGGCGCCCCCTGTTCGCCGGCCAGATCGGGCGGCTCGGCCCGGCCAACGCCGCGCGCATCACCGGTCCGATCGCGCCGCTGACCGCCGCGCTCGAAGCGCATGCGCAACAGCATGCCGGCAAAAGGGGATAGGAAGATGGCAGTGCCCGCCGAAGACGAAGCTGAAAGCGTCACCCAAAGTGCCGACGGGGATCTTCGTGACGATCAGGAAAACGCGCTGGAACAGGCCATCAGCGACCTGCAGGGCGCGGTCGACAGGGACAAAGACGCCGCAACCGGCGGGCTTTCCAGGACCTTGCGCGAGATTCCGCTCGAAGTGCAGGCCGTGATCGGGCGGGCCGAGCTTTCGGTCGCCGAGCTCAACCGCCTGGAAGGCGGCTCCACGATCCCGCTCGACAGCCGGGTCGGCGATCCCGTCGACATCTTCGTCAACGGCGTGAAGGTTGCAACGGGCCAGATGCAGCTCTCCCAGGAAGAGCCCGACCGGTTCGCCTTCAAGGTAACGAACGTCTGCTCATAGCAGCGGATTCGGGGCATCGGGCGAACATGCAGCGGCGCTACACATTGTCATCCCCGCAAAAGGCGGCCGCGGTGCTGATCGCCATGGGCAAGCCGCGCGCCAAGCAGTTGCTCAAATATTTCAAGGGCGAGGAACTGCGCCTGATGATCGATGCGGGCCATAGCCTGAAGGACATCCCGCAGACCGACGTCGACGCCCTGGTCGGCGAGTTCGAGGCGGCCTTCGTCGAGGGCACGGGGATCATCGACAGCCGCGATGCGATCGACGCGATCATCGACGAATCGATGGCGACCGCCGGCGGCGAGCCGGCAAAGACGGACGAGGCTGCCCGGCCGGCCGCGCAGAAGGCATCGCCATGGGACCTGATCGCCGGCGTCGACAACGACACGCTCGTCGGGCGCCTGTCGGCCGAGCCGCCCCGCCTGGTCGCCGCGATGCTGTCGCAACTGCCGCCGGCGAAATCGGCGGGCGTGCTGGAGGCGATGCCGGCCGAGCGGCAGACGCCGATCGTCACCGCCATGATGACGGCACGGGACATCCCCGGCGAGCGGCTGGCCCATGTGGGCGACGCGCTCGTCAAGGATCTCAAGCTCGACGCCGACGGCGGCGCAGCGCGCGGCAGCGCGGCAGCGCCGGAGCGGGTCGCCGAGATCATGAACGCGATGGAGAAGGTGGCAAGCGAATCGCTCATGAAGAGCGTGCGCGAGTCGATCGACCCCAAGCAACTGGCCGCGCTCGAATCGCGGCTGTTCCGTTTCGACGACCTCGTGCTGCTGGAGGGCGCGCATCGCACCCTGGTCGTCGACGGGCTGCCCAACGACATGCTGGTCCGGGCGCTGCGCGGCGTCGACGGCGACCTCAAGGAGGCGGTCCTGTCCTCGATCAGCCAGCGTGCGCGCAAGATGATCGAGTCCGAACTGTCCGCCGGCGGCCGGGAGACGCCCGCGGCCATCGAGGATACGCGCAAGCAGATCGCCCAACTGGCCATGAAACTGGCCGGCGAAGGCCGCATCGCCCTGCCTAAGCGCGGTTGACGGATCGGTGAAACACCATGGCCGAGGACGAGGACAAGGACAGCAAGACACAGGAGCCGACCGAAAAGAAAAAGCAGGACGCGATCGAAAAGGGTCAGACCGCCTTCTCCAAGGAACTGCCCGTCCTGTTCACCCTCACCGCGATCACGGCCATTATCGGCTTTGCCGCCAATGGTCTGGCGGCGACACTGAAGGCGCATCTCGAAATCCTTCTCGACCGGGCGGGCCAGTATTCGCTGGCGAGCCCGGTGGACACGATGGGCGTCATGACGCGCTATTTCGAGGTGACGATGGTGATCCTGGCGCCGGTCATGCTGGCTCTGGCGGCGGCGGGCCTTGCGGGCTCGCTGGCGCAGAACCCGCCAAGGCTGGTCGCCAAGCGCATCAAGCCGGAGCTGTCGCGTATTTCCCTCAAGAAGGGGTTCGAGCGCATGTTCGGCGCCAAGGGCTGGGCCGAATTCTTCAAGGTGCTCGCCAAGATCGCCTTCACCGGGGCGTGCGTGGCGATCTTCGCCGGCAACATACTGCCGACCCTGTCCGAAGGGCCGGTGACCAATTCGGAAATGTTCCTGGCCCAGATCGGCAGGATCATGTTCGGCCTGCTCTTCACCATGGTGCTCGCCATGGCGCTGATCGCCGTTGCGGACCTTTTGTGGACCAACCGGGAGTGGCTGAAGGACCTGCGCATGTCGCACAAGGAAATTCGCGACGAGCTCAAGCAGGCAGAGGGCGACCCGCTGATGAAGGCGCGCATGCAGTCGGTGGCGCGCGACCGGTCCCGAAAGCGCATGATGGGCGCGGTGCCGAACGCCACGCTGGTGCTGACCAACCCGACCCACTATGCGATCGCGCTGCGCTACAACGCGCCCGCCGACCGCGCGCCCGTGGTTGTCGCCAAGGGGCGGGATCTGATCGCCCAGCGCATCAAGCAGATCGCCGCCGACCATGACGTTGCGATCCACGAGAACCCGCCCCTGACGCGGGCCATGTACAAGACCGTCTCGGTCGACCAGGCGATCCCGCCCGAGTTCTTCGAGGCGGTCGCCGAGATCATCGTCTACCTGAACAGGAAGAAGGTCTGAGCGGGATGCGACCGGACGACGCGCTGATCGGCCTGGAGCGCCACCTTGCCGGCCAGCTGCGCCCGCTGGTCAGCGAACTGCGCATGATCGATCCGGTCATCTTGATCGACCATGTCGTCAACGGGCGGCGCGCCGCGATGGACCGGATGATCGCCGATGCCGCCGAGCTTCACTTCGCGCCGGGCTTCATCACCTATGACGACGACGCGGACGTGCGCGCGCCATGGAGCGAGGCGCCCGCCATCGTCCTGGGCGTCCGCATCGCCACGCCGCAATGCGATGCGCGCATCCGGCTGACCATCGGGGGCGAGCAGGCGGCGGTCGAGCTGCAAAATGTCGAACCTTGCGCCGGCGGCGCGTGGACCGATCGCGCCGACCTCGTCCGCCGCGCCTTCGCACAGAACCGGGTCGATGCCGGAACGTCGGCCGGACCGCCAAGGCCGCCGGTCTGACCGGAGGCTCGGACACCTGCCGCGCATGCGGCCACATCAGGGTCTGTGGAGAATTGGGGTTCCGTTTTCTCCACAGACCCTAATCGAGATATCCCGCCCGCATGGCCTTGTAGACGGCGTGCGCCCTGTTGGTCGCCCCAAGCTTCTGGCAGGCGGCCGTCAGATAGTGGTTGACCGTGTGTTCGGAGAGCTTGAGAATGATGGCGATCTCGGCGCTCGTCTTTCCCGACGCCGTCCACATCAGGCACTCGCTCTCGCGCTGGCTGAGCTTTTGCGCCTTTCGCGGCCTGCTTCCCTTTTCGAGCTCGGACAGCCGCTCGTAGATCAGGTTCATCACATAGCTGAGCTCGGCCAGTTCTCCCTCGCCCGGCGAAGGGCGATCGCCCGACAGGCCGACCGCGCCGCGTCGCCCGCCCGGCTCCTGAACGCTGACATAGACGCCCTCGCTCATCCCGAACGAACAGAACATGTCCCGGGTCTCGCAGGTTTGGCCGCGCAGGGCGTGGCGGCTGCCGGGCCGATTCGACCAGACCAGCGGTTTGGTGCTGGCCCGCAGCGTATTGTAGACCGGGCTGTCCCTGAGAAGGGCGAGTTCGTCATAACGGCGAAGCAGCTCGTCCGGCCAGTTGGTCAGGACCGTAAGCATCGAGAGCTTTTCATCCTTGAACGACGGCAGCCGCATGATGACAAAGAAACGATAGCGGAACTCGGTGGTCACCTGTCTGATCAGCCGCAGCAGATCGTAGGTGGTTGTGCACAACGCGACACGCTCGCGATAATTGTTCTTGTTCTCTTCCAACACGGGCATTTGTGACGGTCGGCACCGCCGTCGAATTTACGGGGTCTGTGGCTGGCACCTGCCATTGGGTCGGGGTGAACCGATGTCGATCATGACGGAGGAGCAGGTCCGTGGATATGTCCACACTGTGTATGAACGACACCCATATGGCGGTATCGCCAGCGGCCCGCAACCCCTCGCCGAGGCAATCTCAGGGTATGGTTGAGCACGCGATAAACCCGCGTTTAACGAAGTGTGCCAAAATAAAACTGCTTGCGGTTTCAATGACAAATACCTAATTTGGAATCGCCGGCCCGGTACGCCGTCGAGCGTTCGGCCCGCACCACAGAATTGCCGACGCGTCGTCAACGCTATTGTCATGGCGAGCGCGGAGGTCTGTAAGGAAACCGCTTTGCCGTTTCCCGCTCCGGTTACGGGGCGAATGTCGCGGTTCGCCATTGGGCGCGCCAACCGAGTATTGCTGAACGGACATGTCGCTGAGACACCATGTCGCTGAGACACACTGAACAAACGCACCGATCGCCGGACGCACCGAGGATGCGGCCGGGGGCACGGACAGCGCGGCCGCTTTCAGCACACATCAACAAAGAACCGGGCGCGGAACGCCCGGCGGACCATGTTCCGCCCGCGTTCAAGGAGCTTATGTCGCCGCTTAATCCGGCTCCCCCAGGGGGCCGCTGGCAGGCTGCACCGCCCGGCGGAAACAGAACTTATGCCAAACAGAATGATCATCGATTCCTCCCACCCGGAGGAAACACGCGCCGTCGTCGTCAAGGGTAACCGCCTCGAAGAGTTCGATTTCGAATCGCAGCACAAGAAGCAGATTCGGGGAAACATCTATCTGGCGAAGGTAACGCGGGTCGAACCCTCGTTGCAGGCCGCCTTCGTCGACTATGGCGGCAACCGGCACGGCTTTCTCGCCTTCTCGGAAATCCATCCCGACTACTACCAGATCCCGCTTGCGGACCGTCAGGCGCTGCTTGAGGAAGAGGCCGCGCGGGCCGACGCCGACTTCGACGATGAAGAGCATGGCGGCGACAATGGCAATGGCGAAGAACGCGGACGAAAGGGCCGCGGCACCCGCCGTCGGGGGCGCGGCCGGCGCCCCTGGCGCTCCAGGCAGCGCCAGGCGCAGACGCCCGATGCCGAACCGGTCGCAATGGACGCCGTCGCAATGGACACCATTGTCGCCGGACCGGACGGCGAGGAGGAGGACGCCTCGGTCGCCATGGCCGCGGATGCCGATGCCGGCGCGGTCGTCGCCGAGGACGTGGACGATGAGGAGGACGGAACCGGCGCAGAGGCCCTTGCGGACGATGGCGACGATGACGAGGACACCGATTTCGAGGATGTCGGCGAGGACGACGCGCTGGAGGAAAGCCGGCCGCGGCGGCGCCCCTCGCGCCGCCAGTACAAGATCCAGGAGGTGATCAAGCGGCGCCAGGTGATCCTGGTGCAGGTCGTCAAGGAGGAGCGCGGCAACAAGGGCGCGGCGCTGACCACCTACCTTTCGCTTGCCGGCCGCTATTCGGTGCTGATGCCGAACACGGCGCGCGGCGGCGGCATCTCGCGCAAGATCACCAACACCTCCGACCGCAAGCGCCTCAAGGACTGTGTCAAGACGCTCGACGTGCCCAAGGGCATGGGCGTGATCCTGAGGACGGCGGGCGCGAACCGCACCCAGCCCGAAATCGAGCGCGACTACGACTATCTGATGCGGCTTTGGGACAATGTGCGCGACCTGACCCTGTCATCGACGGCGCCGGCGCTCGTCTATGAGGAAGGCAGCCTGATCAAGCGGTCGATCCGCGATCTGTACAGCAAGGACATCGACGAGATCATCGTCGCCGGCGAGGCGGGCTACCGCGAGGCCAGGGACTTCATGACCATGCTGATGCCGAGCCAGGCCAAGGTGGTCAAGCCTTGGCAGGACAGCGCGCCGATCCTGGCCCGCACCGGGATCGAGGCGCAGCTCGACAGGCTGATCCAGCCCCAGGTGACATTGAAGTCGGGCGGCTACATCATCATCAACCAGACCGAGGCGCTGGTCGCCATCGACGTCAATTCGGGCAAGTCGACCCGCGAGCATTCGATCGAGGAGACCGCGCTCGCAACCAACCTTGAAGCCGCCGAGGAGGTGGCGCGGCAACTGCGCCTGTGCGACCTTGCGGGCCTGATCGTCATCGACTTCATCGACATGGACGAGAACCGCAACAACCGCGCGGTGGAAAGGAAGCTCAAGGACTGCCTCAAGCACGACCGCGCGCGCATCCAGGTCGGCCGCATCTCCCATTTCGGCCTTCTGGAAATGAGCCGCCAGCGCATGCGGGCCTCGGTGCTCGAAAGCACCATGTCGGTTTGCCCGGCCTGCAACGGGACCGGCTATGTGCGCTCGCCCCAATCGATCGCGCTGCATGTCATCCGCTCGCTTGAAGAGCATCTGCTCAAGAGCGCCAGACACCACGTCGCGGTGCGCACGCCCGCCGAGACGGCGCTCTACATTCTCAACAACAAGCGTGACACGCTGGCCGAGATGGAAGGCCGTTTCGGGGTCAGGATCACCATCGAGATGGATCACGACATCGGCGCGGAGATGTTCGCCATCGATCGCGGCGCCGTGTCCGACCTCCCAAGGACCGAAAGCCCGGTGATCGGCATCGGTATTGAAGAGGACGAGCCGGACGATGCCGGGCGGTCCGAGCCGGGCGGCGAGGAGGACGGTGAGGACGAAAGGCCCCGCCGCAAGCGGCGGCGCGGCAGGCGCGCGCGCGCAAGGGACGGCGAGGAGGACGGCGCGGTCGATGCCGCCGAAGCGTCCGAAGAGGACGACGATCACACGGGCAACCGCAAGCGCAAGCGGCGTTCGCGCGGGCGACGCGGCGGCCGCGGCCGGCGCGACCGGATACACCTTCTGCCCGATGCGGAGCCGGTCGGCCCGCTGGCCGACCGGATCGCCGCCGAGGCCGAAGCGGCCCGGATCGCGGCGGAGGCCGAAAGCGCGGAACGGGAGGCCGTGTCCGCCATCGAGACCGATGCGGAAACGCAGGCTCCGCCGAAGACCGATGATGGCGCGGAGGCGGGCGGGCCGGTCGAGGCCGAAGCGGCGACCGATGCCGAAGCCCAAGCGAGCGCCGAGACACCCCTCGCCCGGGCGCCGGCGCCAGACGGCGGCGACCATGTGGACGATGCCGGTGGCGAGGCAGCCGAAGACGAAGCGGCCGGGGATGCGAGGGAACAGGTCGCCAACGGCGAAGACAGGCCCGAGCGCAAGCGCGCCACGGCGGCCAACCTCAATCTCGATGCCGAGCCGGTGGTCGTCTCCGACAGCGCCAAGGAAAGCAAGGCCAAGCCCAAACGCGCGGGCTGGTGGGCGCGCGGCAAGGGCTTTTTCTGAGGCAGGCTGAGACCCTGAATCGGAAAGACGCGCCAAACCCCTGATCCGGCGCGTCTTTTCCCTTTGCAGATACAGCCTAGAGCGGCTTGTCTTTAGATGGGAGCGGTTTGATGGACAGGGTTTTTCGCCGCAGCGAGGAAA
>NZ_CFIFWG010000035.1:0-21231 GCF_984466335.1 Roseitalea sp.
GCCCTGGCCGGCGGCGAGCGCAAAGCCGATGCCTTCGAACACCCGTTCGCCGCCGCGCCGGGCGGCAAGCCTTTCCGCGACAAGCCGCATGATCACCCCCGTTCCGCCACCGGCCATCGCACAAAAGCGCGACCGGGCGCAATCGCCACACTGTTTTGACCTTGGTTGGTCTGGAAACCCGGACAGTTTATATCTATTCCAAGCGCACCAGCCGCGATCGCCCGCAGGCGCGATCGCCAAGAACAATCGCCAAGAATCCGCCGCCGCCGTGATCGGGCATGGCGGTTCCCGCGCCGGCGGCGCCGGGCCAACCGGAGGTAAGAACATCATGTCCAGGATCGACAGCTTCAAATGCCGCAAGACGCTCGACGTGGATGGCCGGATATACACCTATTACAGTCTGGCCGAGGCGGAAAAGAACGGGCTCGGGGGCATTTCGCGACTGCCCTTCTCGATGAAGGTGCTGCTGGAAAACCTGCTTCGCAACGAGGACGGCCGCTCGGTGACCAAGGCCGACATCCAGGCGGTCGCCGCCTGGCTGAACGACAGGGGCACGGCGGGCTACGAGATCGCCTACCGGCCGGCGCGCGTGCTCATGCAGGACTTCACCGGCGTGCCGGCGGTGGTCGACCTTGCCGCCATGCGCGATGCGATGGTGGCGCTCGGCGGCGACCCGCAGAAGATCAATCCGCTGGTGCCGGTCGATCTGGTGATCGACCATTCGGTGATCGTCGACGAGTTCGGCAACCCGAACGCGTTCGCCCGCAACGTGGAGCTTGAGTACAAGCGCAACGGCGAGCGCTACCGGTTTCTCAAATGGGGCCAGAGCGCGTTCGACAATTTCCGTGTCGTGCCGCCTGGCACCGGCATCTGCCACCAGGTCAATCTGGAATATCTCGGACAATGCGTCTGGACCAGGGACAGCGAGGGCGAAACGGTTGCCTATCCGGACACATGCGTGGGCACCGACAGCCACACCACCATGATCAACGGTCTTGGCGTGCTCGGCTGGGGCGTCGGCGGCATCGAGGCGGAAGCGGCCATGCTGGGCCAGCCGATCTCCATGCTGCTGCCCGAGGTGATCGGCTTCAAGCTGACCGGCAAGCTCAAGGAAGGCGTCACCGCCACCGACTTGGTGCTCACCGTCACGCAGATGATCCGCCAGAAGGGCGCGGTCGGCAAGTTCGTCGAGTTCTTCGGCGACGGCCTCGACAACATGACGCTCGCCGACGCCGCCACCATCGGCAATATGAGCCCCGAATACGGCGCGACCTGCGGCTTCTTCCCGATCGATTCCGAAACGCTCAACTATCTGACCATGACCGGCCGCGATGCCGATAGAATTGCCCTTGTCGAGGCCTATGCGAGGGAGCAGGGCATGTTCCGCGAGACCGGCGCGGGCGACCCGGTCTTCACCGACACGCTGGAACTCGACCTTGGCGATGTGGTGCCGTCCATGGCCGGCCCCAAACGTCCCGAAGGCCGCGTGCCGCTCGGACAGGTGGGCGAGAAGTTCGCCGAAGCCTTCACCGCCGAATACAAGAAGGACGCGGACCAGATCGCCAATCGCTATCCCGTTGCGGACGAGGATTACGATCTGGGCCATGGCGATGTCGCCATCGCCGCCATCACCTCGTGCACCAACACGTCCAACCCCTCGGTGCTGATCGGCGCGGGGCTGATGGCCCGCAACGCCAACAAGCTCGGCCTCAAGCAAAAGCCCTGGGTGAAGACCTCGCTCGCGCCCGGTTCGCAGGTGGTCGCCGAATATCTGGAAAATTCAGGCTTGCAAAAAGAGCTTGACCGGATCGGCTTCAACCTGGTCGGCTTCGGCTGCACGACCTGTATCGGCAATTCGGGTCCGCTGCCCGAGCCGATCTCAAGGACGATCAATGACAAGGGCCTGATTGCAGCCGGTGTGCTCTCCGGCAACCGCAACTTTGAGGGCCGCATCTCGCCCGACGTGCAGGCCAACTATCTCGCCTCGCCGCCGCTGGTCGTCGCCTATGCGCTCGCCGGCACGGTGCAGATCGACCTCGAAACGGATCCGATCGGCCAGGACAAGGACGGAAAAGATGTCTTCCTGAAGGATATCTGGCCTTCGCCGCAGGAAATCCAGGACTTCATCCAGAAATATGTCACACGCGAACTGTTTGAGGCCAAATATGCCGACGTCTTCAAGGGCGACGAGATGTGGCGCGCAGTCACCGTGCCCGAGGGCGACACCTATGCCTGGGACGACGATTCGACCTATGTGCAGAACCCACCCTATTTCGCCGGCATGGGCAAGGCCGCCGGCACGATCGGCGACATCAGGGGGGCGCGTATTCTCGGCCTGTTCGGCGACAAGATCACCACCGACCACATCTCGCCCGCCGGCTCGATCAAGGCGGCCTCGCCCGCCGGCTCATACCTGATGGACAATGGCGTGGGCGTGGCCGACTTCAACCAGTACGGCACGCGCCGCGGCAACCATGAGATCATGATGCGCGGCACCTTCGCCAATATCCGCATCCGCAACCACATGCTGGGGGAGAACGGCCGCGAGGGCGGCTACACGATCCACTATCCCTCAAAGGACGAACTGCCGATCTATGACGCGGCGATGCGCTACCGGGCCGAAGGGGTGCCGCTGGTCGTCTTCGCCGGCGGCGAATATGGCAACGGCTCCTCGCGCGACTGGGCGGCCAAGGGCACCAATCTGCTTGGCGTCAAGGCGGTGATCGCGCAGAGCTTCGAGCGCATCCACCGCTCCAATCTGGTCGGCATGGGCGTCGTGCCGTTCACCTTCGATGCGGGCGTGTCATGGGCCTCGCTGGATCTTAAGGGCGACGAGACCGTGACCATCGAGGGTCTGGCCGACGTCAAGCCGCGCGACAAGGTCATCGCCAAGGTCACCTATGCGGACGGGACGGTCAAGGACGTGCCGCTGATCTGCCGCATCGATACGGCGGACGAACTGGATTACGTCGAGCACGGCGGAATCCTGCACTATGTGCTGAGGGATTTGGCGGCTTAACCCCCCAAACACAGGCCCTAGGCGTTCGCCGCCTAATCGCCACACTCGACAAGCAGAACCCGGTGCGGAAACGCATCGGGTTTTTGTGTTGGATGTCACCCGCACTGAAATCGCCGGGAAGCACAGCTCTGCCGGTGACCGGTGGACGACAACGGACCATTGAGGAAAGCCAACATGATCAATCTTGCCAGGATCGTTCCGGCAGTCACGGTTTCCGCGATGTTTTTGGCGGGATGCGTTCCGGAATACACGCCGTTGGAATTTGCGGTACAGGGCGACCGGATCGTTGCAAACGGGACGATCGATGCCGACAGCCTTGCGGCGTTTGAAGCCGTTGCAAACGACAATCCCGCGATAAGAACCCTGCTCCTTCAGAACATAGCGGGCTCGGTGGACGATGAGGCCAATCTCGCATTCAGCCGCATCGTGCGCGATCTGGGCTTCGATACGATCGTACCCGCGGACGGAATGATCGCATCGGGCGGGACCGATCTGTTTCTTGCCGGCAACCGCCGCATCCTCGAAGCGGGCGCCTGCGTCGGTGTCCATAGCTGGAGCGGCGGATGGGGCAGGCCGGCGGCCGAACTGCCCAGGGACCACCGCGAACACAGGCGCTATCTCGACTATTATCGCGACATGGAGGTGGACCCGCAGTTCTACTGGTTCACGCTGGAGGCCGCGCCGGCCTCGGACATGCACTGGATGACCGCCAAGGAGGCGGACCGGTTCGGCTTGAGCACCGGCCAGGCCCCCGAGCTTGGTGCCCCCGGCGTCTGCGAGGTTCGGTAGCGCACAGGTCGAATGACGCATCGCGCGGAACGGTTTGGCAATCATGGTCATCCGCGACCATGGCCGGCCTGGCTTGACCAAGCGGACACCGGAGCGGGCACGGCAAAAGCCGCCTCCCGACGCCCTTATCGTGCCTGCTTCACACCATCCCCGTCAGGTCCAGCACGCCGCGCGGCGTCCAGCCCAGCGAGCCCAGCCGCGTGCAATCCATCGCGTTGAAGGCGGACGCCTCGGCGCGGGGCGGCGGGGCGTGGGCGATGCGGCTCTTGCGCGCATAGGCGGTGAGCAGATCGTGCCGGTCGAGCAGCATGTCGGAGGCGTTGAACACCGGCGCCGGACCGAACCTGGTCAACTGGGAGGCGGGGCGCGAGGCAAGCAGGCGCGCGGCGGCGGCCAGATCGTCGCCATGCACCTCGCTGCCCACCCTTGGCGCGATCGTTTCGCCGGCCTTGAAGTCGGCGAACAGGCCGGCCCATTTGTGGGCCCGGCCCGGTCCGGCGGGGCCGTAGACGCCGGTGGCGCGCAGTATGGTCGGCAGGAACGTTTCGGATGCCATGCCGGCCAGCGCGCCTTCGACCGCCAGCTTCACCGCGCCATAGAGCGTGTCGGGCGCGCAAGGCGTGTCTTCGCTCAGCATGGCGCCGGGCGGATGCGGGCCGTAGACCGCGCGCGAGGACAGCAAGACCGCGCGGGAGGCGCCGGCGCGTCCGGCCGCGTCCATCATCGCCAGCGTGCCGTCGACATTGGCGCGGCGGAACCCGTGCGGATCGTCGCCCTCGCCGCCGCGATATCTGCCGGGCACATGGTGGAAGGCGCAGTGGACGAAGATGTCGACGCCGTCGAAGACGGACGCGAAATCACGATCGGGATCGAGACCGCCCGCGGCCCATTCGACGGGCTTGGAGAAGAAGCCGCCCGGCGGCCGGGACCTGCCCATGACGATGACGGCATCGCCGGCACGCAAAAAGGCTTCCGTTATGAAACGCCCGACCGACCCCGTCGCGCCGGAGATCAGCACGGCGGTCATGCCGCCGGATTGGGCAAGGTGTCGATATCGGGAACGCCCTCGCCCGTCCGGTAGGCCCGCCACAGATCGATCAGCGGACGCAGCCGCTCCGCCTTGGGGTGACCCTCCTGCCAGGGTTTTTCATACTGGTAGTGGATTACGCGCACGCTCCCCCAGTCCCACAGGCCGGGCAGGTTGAACCAGACATATTGCAGCATGTTGAAGGTGACCGGCAGGCCGTGCCAGTCGGCAAAGAATGTTTCCAGGAACGTCTGGTCGGTGCGGCGCCAGAAGATGTCCGGCCGGTCGAGCCGCGCCATCATGGCGTCGAACGTGGCGTGCGACGGCCTGGCGGTGAAGACGCCGGAATTGAGCCGGTGAAAATCGCCGAGCCCTTCATAGACGTTCGGCGCGGCGCAGAATTCGGGATAGGCGAACAGGCGGTCGATGTTGCGCACGACGAGCGTGTCGGCGTCGAGAAAGACGATGCTCTCATAATCCTCCATCTGCCACAGGCGCAGCTTGGCGAAATTGTCGAGCGGGGTGTGGAAGGCCGGCTTGTCGCCCCTGGTGAAGGGCGCCTCGGCATGCAGCCGCGCGCGCGCGTGGCGTTCGTTGAAGGCGGGCGAGGTGTCGAGCAGATCGACCGGGCGCAGCCGTGCGCCCAGATCGGCAAGCGGTTCGAGATCGGCCGGCGCCACGCCGCCCGTATGCATGACGACAATGTCGGCGTCCGTGCCGCTCAGGACCAGCGACCGGACGAGCGCGACCGCCGCGCCGGCATAGTCGGCATTGGTGACGAGGGTGACATAGGCGTTGGGGGAGGCGGGCACGGGGCGGCTTTCCGGTTTTCGGCGGTGGCGGCCAGAGGCCCGGCCTATTCGGCCGGTTCCCGATCGCCGGCTTCCAGCGCCGTGATCCGGTCCTCATGATCGCTGACGCGCCCGGCGATGAATGTCAGGATAAGCGAGTTCCCGTCGATCTTGGCGTCAATGGTCCCGCCCTTCTCGTCGAGGGCTTTCATTTCCTCGCGCATCGCCTGTTGATCGTCGCGGATCTGCCGCAGCATTTCCAGCACCATATCGTCCGGTTCTTCGGCTTTCGGCCCTGCATGCCCTCCGGATCACCATAGCCGATCCGGACGCCGAATGCACGGCGGCTCCTATGAAACGCTCTTGAGCCGCTTGCCTTCCGGGTCGGTCTCCACGGTCCGCGCGATGTCCTTCGTCCAGGCCGAAACGGCGGGCACGCGGGAGCGGTCGACGCGATAGGCGAACTTCTTGGCCACGTCGACCACCTCTTCGAGCAGCCCCTCGGCGAGCGTGACCGGTTCGAGGCCAAGGGCGAGGAACTGGTCGTTCCTGACCACCAGATCGTTCTCGGCGGCCTCCTTGCGCGGGTTGGGCAGATAGGCGATCCTGGCGCCGGTCATCCTCGCGATCAGTTCGGCCAGATCGCGCACGCGGTGGGTTTCGGTCATCTGGTTGAAGATCTTGACCCTGTCGCCTTTTACCGGGGCGTCGGACAGGGCCAGCTCGATGCAGCGCACCGAATCCTGGATGTGGATGAAGGCGCGGGTCTGCCCGCCCGTGCCGTGCACGGTGAGCGGATAGCCGATCGCCGCCTGGATCAGGAAGCGGTTGAGCACCGTGCCGTAATCGCCGTCATAGTCGAAACGGTTGATGAGTTGCGGATGCAGCCTCGTTTCTGCCGTGTGCGTGCCCCAGACGATGCCCTGGTGCAGGTCGGTGACGCGCAACCCGTCATTTTTGGCGTAGAACTGGAACAGAAGCTGATCGAGGCACTTGGTCATGTGGTAGATCGAGCCGGGATTGGCCGGATACAAAATGTCCTGCCGGACGGTGTCGCCCGCCATCGTCTCGACGCCGACCGGCAAATAGCCCTCGGGGATCGCCGCGCCGACGCTCGAATAGCCGTAAACGCCCATCGTGCCCAGATGAACCAGATGCGCGTCGAGATCGATCGCGACCAGCGCGTTGAGCAGGTTGTGGGTCGCGTTGACATTGTTGCCCACCGTATAGTTCTTGTGCCGGTCGGACTTCATCGAGTAGGGCGCGGCGCGCTGCTCGGCGAAGTGGACGATCGCGTCGGGACGATGCTCGGCCAGCCAGCTCTTCAGAACGTCATAGTCCCTGGCAAGATCGATCAGGTGGAAATGGATGCGGCGCCCGGTCTCGGCGTGCCAGATGCGGGTGCGCTCCTGGATCGAATCCATCGGTGTCAGCGACTGGACTCCCAGTTCGGTGTCGATCCAGCGGCGCGACAGATTGTCGATGATGTGGACATCGTGGCCCTGCGCCGAAAGATGGAGCGCGGTGGGCCAGCCGACGAAGCCGTCGCCGCCCAGAACTGCAATCTTCATGGTCTTCAATCCCGAATCGTTCATACGAGCCTGATCTAGGGGGCCGATGTGACAATTGTGACAAGGGTGACGTGCGTGTTTTCGTCACCCGGTCATAGCGACCGGCGCGCCTCTTGGCCAGCGGGCCGCCGTGGGCGGCGAGACGACCGCGCGAACGGTCGCGCCACCGCCATCGCCTCAACCGAAAGTGAGTTTCCGGTGATGCTTCGGGCCGCTAGGTTCGCCACATGCCTATGCGTTCACTTTCGTCCGTGATCTCCCGCCGTTCCTTTGTCGCGGGGGTTGCGACCGGCACGGTTGCCGCCGCGTTGCCCGTACGCGCGGCCGCTCCGCTCGTCGGCGTCGTCGAGCTTTTCACCAGCCAGGGATGCAGCTCCTGCCCGCCGGCCGATGCCGCGCTGGCCGCGCTCGCGTCCGAGCCCGGTGTCCTCGCGCTCGGCTACCATGTCGACTATTGGGACTATCTGGGCTGGGCCGATACCCTTGCACGGGCCGAGAACACCGACCGCCAGCGCGCCTATGCCAAGACGCTCGGCAACCGTTCGGTCTACACGCCGCAGGCGGTGGTCAACGGGCGGGCGCACATGAATGGCGGCGACAGGGGCGCTATCGAGCAGGCGCTCGCAACGCATGCCGCTTCCGGCAGGGGGCTGACCGTTCCGGTCTCGTTGGCGGTTTCCGGTGATCGCCTCTCGGTCGCGGTGGACCAGGGCGCCAGGCCGGCCGGCCCCGATATGCTCCTGTCTATCGCCTTCTTCCGCCAGCGAAGCGAAGTGGAGATCGCGCGCGGCGAGAATGCCGGCCGCACGCTCGTCTACGCGAACGCCGTCGTCGCGCAGCAGACGCTGGGCATGTGGGACGGCCGGCGCATGAGCATCGACCTGCCGAAGAGCAAGATCGACCGGCACGGCGTGGACGGGTGTGCGGTTCTGCTACAGGCGGCCATCGACGGGGCGCCCGGCCCGATCTTCGGTGCGGCCGATCTGGTCGGCTTGAAACGGTCCTGACCGGAAAACGCGCCCGATCGGCACGCGATTGGGCCCGACCCCGCCGGCTTCATCGGTCGGACCTTTCTTGCATATGGTCGGCAAGGCACTCGGAATGATCGCGCAGGACTTCAAGAACGCGGCAGTGGGACGTCTTGCCGCCCTTGCACTGGCGCAGCATGCGCCCCAGTTCGCCGCGCAACGCTTCCAGGCGCGCGATGCGCTGCTCGACCTGCCGCAGCTGCCTGCGTGCGATGATGTCGATCTCGGCGCAGTCATGGTCCGGATTGTCGGCAAGGTCGAGGAGTTCGCGTATGGCGTCGAGTGAGAAGCCGAGCTGGCGCGCATGCCGGACGAATGACAGCCGGTCGAGCGCCGTGTCATCGTAGCGTCGCTGCCCGCCTTCTGTCCGGCTTGGCTCAGGCAGGAGCCCGACCTGCTCGTAATAGCGGATCGTCGGGACCTTGGTGCCCGTCCTGCGCGACAGCATACCGATGGTCAGCATGGGCCTTGTCCTCATCGTTGATCCGGGTGCGCGGCTGGTTTGCCGAAGCGGTTCGCCATGCACCCACGCGAAAGGACATGGCTGCCAAACAAACCGCTTGAACCTCTAGCCGCTGGAGCATGTAGGAGACGGTCGATCGAGTGGCAAGGACCCGGAGCGGAAGGACCCGGAGCACATGGACCGGACAGGCAACACAATCGATGCCCTGAGCGCCAATGGCTGCTGCGGAGGCACAGCGGCGGTCGCCGATGGCATGCCGGCCGTTGAGGGGCGGCCCAGCCTGTCCTGTTGCGGGAGCGGCCCTGCCGATTCGGTGACCGCCGGCGGTGTCGCCCTGCCCAGGATCGACTGGCTGCTGGCCGGAGCCGGAGCGATCATCATCATTGCCTATCTGGCCTCCTTCGGGCTGGATCACGGGGCTCTTTGGGGCCTGGGCCATTTCACCCATGCCATTCGCGACATGATGAACCTGATGTGGTGGGGCATCCTTCTGGGCATGCTGGCGGTCGGGCTGATCGACCGGGTGCCGCGTCAATTCGTCATCGGCATCATCGGCCGCGATCAGGGCGCCAAAAGTCTTCTGCGGGCCGTTCTGGCCGGGGTTGTGCTCGATCTGTGCAATCACGGCGTCCTGATGGTCGGCGCCAAGCTCTATGAGCGCGGCGCAAGCCTTGGGCAGGTGTTCGCCTTCCTCATCGCTTCACCCTGGAACTCGCTGTCGCTGACCATCATCATCGGGGTCATGATGGGCTGGGGCTGGATGGCGGTGTTCATCGTCGCCTCGCTGGTTATCGCCTTTGTGACCGGGCTGATCGTCGAGGCGCTGGAGCGGGCCGGCAAGGTCGAACGCAACCCGAACCGCGTCGATCTTCCCGACGGTTTTCACGTCTGGCGCGCGGCCGGGGCAGGCATGAGGGCGCAGCGCTACGATCTCGCTTTTGCGTGCGATGTCGCAAGGCGCTCGGTGACGGCGAGCCGGATCGTGCTGCGCTGGCTGTTGTTTGGCGTGTTTCTTGCGGCCCTGATCCAGGCAACCGTGCCGACGGACGTGTTCGCGGCATGGTTCGGCGCGACCGTGCTTGGGCTGTTCGCGACGCTTCTGGCGGCGATCATCATCGAGGTGTGCTCCGAAGGGTCGGTGCCGATCGCGGCCGACCTGATGCACCGGGCCGCGGCGCCGGGCAATGCCTTCACCTTCCTGATGGCTGGCGTCGCCACCGACTATACCGAGGTTCTGGTGCTGCGCGAGGTGACGGGACGGCTGAAAGCGGCGCTGCTGCTGCCCTTGCTGACGGTGCCGCAGGTCGTCGCCGTCGGGCTGACGCTGAACGGGCTGGGATGAGGCGGAGCCGGCGACGCCGTACCCGCGTGCCGGCGATACAAGCTTGTCCGCGCATGAAACTGCCCGTGACAGACCTTCGGTTTCCATGGACGATGAAACCATCCACGATGCCGCCTTCGAACAAGGCGCCAACCGGTCCTGTTTGCGATTGGTGAACTGGGTGCCTTGGATCAAGTCCGAGGACAAGCGTGAAGGTACCCGATCGGATAGCGTTTGAACTTCTTCTTTGGCTTGTCGCCTTCGACCTCAGGCAGGCGGCCGATACCATGACGTTGCAGGCAACTGTGCAGCGACGACCGGGTCGGATGCGGAATTGCGGATCGCTGTATTGCCGCTCGGATGGCGTCCGTCGTCGTGGCGCTGCCGTGAAGTACCTGCCCCATAGTGCCTCCTTCCATTGCAAAAAGAAGATCGCACCATCAAATCCTGGGATCAAACAACTAGAGCCTGTGGGGTTTCGGGTGCGGTTCGCGCTATCGCCGCGCAATGTGCCGCAGAGCGCGAAAAGCCCCCGCATCCAAACGGCTTAAACGACCGGTAAGGCTCTGGTGAGTGGGCGATCCAGGTCAGACCAGCCTGACACGGTCCAGCACCTTGCGAGCGGCGGCGTCGCTTTCCTGTATGATCGTTTCCCACCAGGAAGGCTGGATTATCTCGGGATCGTAGTGAATCGTGAGGGTGAAGGTGAGCGGGCTGACAGAGACCTTATGTACGCCTTCGATTGCATCCAGCAAACGAGGCTCCGATTGGCCCTGAATCTGACGCAGGACGCCGATGGCGCCGATCTTGTAGCCAAGCCGGATCCGGCCTTGCTCGTGGCGCAGGATTTTCAGGTGCTGACGCAGTTTCATCATAAGATCCTTCTCGACGGTGCGCATGCCCTTCTCCATCGTGACGAATTCTCCGCTCGGGACTTCACAGAGTCCGGTTTCAACCACCACCCGCTGCCCAGCCGTTCGGGCTGAAGCGGGTATATCCTTTGACGAATCACGCTTTGGGACGATCGGACGCAGGTCGATTTGACCCGTCGGGCGCCCGGTCCGCATCCAGCGTGTCCATCACCGCACGCAGGTCGGCATCGGTCAGGCCGAAGGCGGCCTTAAGCTCCTGCATGCGCCGTTCGAGCCGCAGCAGCGTTTCGCCGAGCCGTTCGATCGTCGCGTCGTTCAGGTGCCCGGCCTCGACCCGCCTTATCGCCTGTTGTTCCAGCAGCTGCCGTAGGAGATCGACGATGCCGAGAACGAGCCTGGCCAGACCCCGCTCGGCGGTGTGCGGCTCCAATTCGACCCGCCTCGGCAGCCCTTGAGGCCGAGCAAGGTCCTTGTCGAGCCCCTCAAGGTCGCTCTCGTCGACCGGTACCGAAAGAACCTTGTCGCCCAACCACCGGCCACTCATCGCGCCATGAGATCCGGACCGGAGGGCAGCAGGCCGTCCTCGACGAAAGAGTAGGGCGGCCAGGGGCCGGAGGCGAACAAAGCCGGCATCCGCTCGTCCTTCCGCGCCTGCGTCACCTCGCGCTGGAAAAGCGACACGCAACCCACAGGGACCAAATAGGTGAATCGGAGCAGGCTGCCGGACCGTCCTCCCTCAAGCCGCAATCCGCAGCGAGACAACCGCCGCAGGCGGGCGTCCAAAGGTGAGACCCGGTCCGTGAGGCGGCTTACAGCACCGCGCCGGTCAGCGTCTTGCCGGCAAAGCCGTGCAAGGTAATCCCGTCCGCTAGAGGTGCTCGGCGCCGTGTCGCCCTGATCCTGGCCGGTCCTGCGGCATCGTCCCTCGCCGACCGCGAGGCCGAGCTCCACACATCCGGCAACACGCCCCAGATTGCCGAGTATGGCCGGCAGGTTGGACCGTATCGCGGCCGCCACGCTTTCCAGGTCGCAAACAAGTGTCCCGAACCGGAACGGCAGAACCGGACGTGTCGTCATCACGGCCTCCACGACCGACTCGTGTCGGCGCAGGGCGGCAAGGCGATCCTCGGGCAGGCACCTGGCTCGACCAAGGACCAGCGTCACGCCGCCGACAGCAAGGGCTTCGGGAGGCGCGCCGCCGATACCTGCGAGGTGCGGCAAGGGCTGCTCGCTCGTCTCACCGATCGCGTAGAGGTAGGACATCCCGGTCTCCTGGCGGCCATCCGGCCCGCAGTTGGTCGGCGGTGTCCACCGAGGCCAGCAGCGCCTTCAGGCCCACATAGACCAAGTCGACGTCTGCGATGGAAATGGTGGCGTCGCCGCGAACAACGATGCCTTTGGCAAGGGCCCGGTCGAGCAACTCGGCCAGCGCCAGGCGCTGGGCGGGGCTGTCGGCCTCGGCCGCATCGTCGATATCGTCCGTCATGATCGCGCACGCTCCTCGACGTCGCCCTTGCGGCCGTCACCGACTTGGGTTCCGGCGAAGCTGTAGGGGGGCAGCGGCCCGACCAGTTCGATGCGCAGCCCCGCTGCCTGGTGCTGAGCTGCAAGGCTGTCGATCACCGCCCGGAAGCGGTCCTCAGCCTCTTCGGGAACCAGATAGGCCGTGTTCAAAAGCATGTTCCGTTGGCGCCTGCCGAGCGTGCGGGGCCGGACGGGTTGCCGGACGCCGGCGCGGGCCGCCGCGGCGAGCCCCTCGTGAATCGCCTCCGCACGCGCCGCCGCGGCGTCGCGGGCTGTCTGCCAAATCGTGTCGTCCAGCTTGCGCTTCAAAAAGAAAGCCGTACCGGGCGCAGCTTCCGCCGTCCGCCGCGCCAGCCGCGCGAGTTGGGGTGTCGTGCGCTCGACGGTGCGACAGAGCGCGGCGTAGTCGACGAAGAGCTTGACGCCCCATTCCCTGGCCCGATGCACCGCAGCAAGGTCAGCGAGCAAGTCGTCACGGTGACGGTCCAGCGCCTCGGCCATGGCCTGGCGGTCGGTGAACAAGGTACAGAACTGCAGCGGTAGCACGGCATCACCCGGCACCGTCATCAGAACACGGTGGTGGTCGAGAACGCGCGCTGTGACCCAGGCGTCGTCTCGCAGCCGCTCCCTGATCGCCTCCCCGCAAAAAACCGCCTTTGGCACGTCGCTCACCAGGAAGGCCAGGCCATGGTGAAAGATGGTTCGGACAGGACATCCAGGCAGTATCCCTGCGATCGTGAGATGGTCGCAGGAGCGGTGCGCGACCGACCGTTGAACGCCGTAGGCATAGAGCAGCGTCTTGCCCGTGCGTTCGATGGATGGCCTGGCGCGGGGATTGGCAAAAGGGTCCACCATCACGCCGCCTCCCGACGGGTGACGTCGATGGCGCCGTCGAAATCGGCACCGATGACCAGATCTTGGCCGGCAGCGTCTGGCTCAAGGCGCCGGCGCACCGCCAACATGGCGGCGTTGCGGCAGAGCGCGGCCAGCGCCGCACCGGACCATTCGGCGGTCTTGGCCGCGACGGTCGGGATCGAGACGCTGTCGGCCAGGGGCATGGCTCCCGTGTGGATGCGCAGGATCGCCTCGCGCTGCGTCCTGTCCGGCAGCGGAAGCTCGATCAGGCAGTCGAAGCGGCCTGGCCGAATCAGGGCCGGGTCCAGCCGGTCGACACGATTGGTCGCTGCGATGACGATGATGTCCTGAAGCTGTTCCATGCCGTCGAGGGCGACCAGAAGCTGCGCCACCATGCGCTCGGAAACCGGATCCTCGCCGGACCCGCGGCGCGGCGCCAGGGCGTCGATTTCGTCGATGAAGACGATGCAGGGCCTTGTCTGCTTCGCTTTGTGAAAAAGCTCGCGCAGTGCCCGTTCGGACTCGCCCACCCACATGCTGACGAGCTGCGGGCCCTGGACGGCGATGAAGTTGGCATCGCACTCGCCGGCCAAGGCCCGCGCCAGAAGCGTTTTGCCGCGACCCGGTCCCCCATGCAGCAGGATACCGCGCGGCGGTTGCACGCCCATCCGGTCGAACAGTGGCCTGTGGGTCAGCGGCAGCACGACGGCCTCGTGCAGCGCGCGCTTCACCTCGTCGAGACCGCCGACATCATGCCATCCCGTTTCGGAGACCTCGACCGCGATCTCCCGCAACGCAGAGGGGGCGACCTCGTCCAGGGCATCCTCGAAATCGGCCCATTCGACGCGCAGATCGCCGAGCTTGTCGACCGGCACGAGGCCCTCGTCGAGATCGATGTCGGGTATCAGCCGCCTGACCGCCGACATGGCCGCTTCCCGGGCCAAGGCCGCAAGGTCCGCGCCGACAAAGCCATGCGTCAAGCCGGCGAGGCGGCTCAACGTGACCCCTTTTCCCAACGGCATGCCGCGGGTGTGGATCTCCAGGATGTCCTGGCGTCCCTCGCGATCCGGGACGCCGATCTCGGTCTCCCGGTCGAAGCGGCCGGGGCGGCGCAGGGCCGGGTCGAGGCTGTTGGGGATGTTGGTGGCCGCGGCCACGATGACCTGGCCCCGCGTGTTCAAGCCATCCATGAGCGCCAGAAGCTGAGCCACGACCCGCCGCTCCAACTGCCGGTCGCTGCCCATCTCCGCGCGGCTGGGGGCGATGGCGTCGATCTCGTCGATGAAGATGAAGGCGGGCGCGTTCTGCTTGGCCGCCTCGAAGACCTTGCGCAGATGTGCCTCGCTGGCGCCATAGGCCTTGTCGATGATCTCCGGGCCGTTCAGGTGGATGAAATGGACGCCGGCTTCGTGGGCGACGGCGCGGGCGATGAGCGTCTTTCCGGTCCCCGGCGGCCCGTAGAGCAGGACCCCCTTGGGCGGATCGATCCCGAGATGCTCGAACACTTCGGGATGTTTCAGGGGCAGCTCGATGATCTCACGGACCCGCCGGACTTCCTTCTGAAGGCCGCCAATGTCCTCGTAGGTTACTGCGCTGCCGGCCATTACCCTGCCTTCGCAGCGGATCTGCGTGGTTTTGTCGAAGCTCACCTCACCTGGCGGCTCGGTCTGCTGTACCACGAAGGTATGGGGCTGAGGCCCGAAGGGCGTAACCCGCACACGGTTTCCCTGCCGCACGGGGAGCCCGTCCAGGAGCTTGTTCAAATAGCGGGGGGGCAGGCTTCGTCCGGAAGATTCCACGGCCGCCAGGACGACGGAGCGGGCCGGGCGCGTGATGACGCGCCGGACCGTGACATGCTGGTCCAACCCAGTGCCGGCGTTGGACCTGAGAATCCCGTCGATTTGGATCAGCCGCTGCCCTCTGTGCGCCGCATGGGTCGGCAGCACCCGACAGAGCGCGCAGCGCTTGCCGGCGACCTCGATTATATCGCCGATTTCAAGGCCGAGAGCGCACATGTCGCGCGGGTCCAGGCGGGCGATCCCCCTGCCCGTATCCCCGGTCATGGCCTCTGCCACCCTCAAAGCATGGTGTTGCCCGACGAGGGCCGCATCCGACCTCGCTTCGGCGATGTTGGTCATGATACACTGCCCTCCTTCAAGTCGCTGCCGGGCTCCAAGTCACTGCGGGGCTCCAAGTCGCCGCCTGGCCCATCGCCTGCGCGCCGTGCGTCCGAGGTTGGGCCGGCGGTCGCGTCAAGCGCGTCCGAAGCCTCGGCTGCAATCCCGGCAAGCTGCTCCAGACGCGCCAGGCGGGTATGCATCTCGTCCGCCCCGCCCCCCAGGCACCGCGCAGCGCTGGACAGTGCGGGATCGTTTTCCCACCAGTCGATGCCGATCTCCCGTGCGCGTTCGACTGAGGCGACGACCAAGCGCAGCTTGATCGTGAGGAGCTCGATCTCCACCAGAGAGACCGTGATGTCGCCTGCGATGACGACGCCCCGATCGAGAACCCGTTCCAGGATGTCCGCAAGGCTGCTTCCCCCGGTTGCGTGATGCGTCGAACCGCCGCCCATCACTCGCCAACCTGGCCGCGGAGAAACCGTCGCAGGCGCCGGTAGGTCACCAGTTCGCCCGCTGCATCCAAGGTGGTTTCGTAGGTTGCGAGCACGTCGCTCGTGGTCGGCACCCGGCGAAGCTCGACCAGATTGACGTAGGCCCGCCAACCGCCCTCGTGCTTTTCCACCGCCGACACCGTCGCCACGTCCAGCCCGGTGATCTGCTGAAGCTGCCGCGTGGCCTTCAGGGCGGCCTGCATCACGGAAATCGGCCGTATGGACTTTGGGTGCGCGGTCGCCGGCGCCGGGGAGGCGGGCGGTGTGTCGTCGGCCGTGGGAACGGCTGCTTCAACCGACACAGGCTCTACCTCTTGAGGCTGCGTCTTGTCGTTGTCCGTCATGCCTGGCTACTCCTCTTGTTCATTGCCGCTCGCGAATTGCCTTGAGACGCGCAAGCAGCGCAGTCTCGCCCTCGTCCAGTTCCGCCTCGGTGATCTGGCCGAGGTCGTAGCGCAGCTGAAGCTGCTCCAGTTCCCGCTGGATATTTCTCGGGTCGAAGGCCTCCGCTTCGACCTTTTCCGCGAGCTTGCCCGCAATCCAGGTGAAGGCCTTGACGGGGCCGGCCACCGGTGCCGTCAGGAGGGCTTTCAGAAGACCCATAAGACCCACCCACCATGGCTTTTCGACCGTTCGAAATCTCCTGAAGGGGTCAGTGCCCCGATGTCAGCGCGATATCGACGAAGTTGTAGGGCGCAGTCGGGCCGACCAGCTTGAACAGCAGGCGCTCCGCGTTGTTCCCGTCGAGCTGTGTTACGCACTCTTCCAAGGCATCCACCTTGGACCGCTCGATCAAAAGCGCGACGTTGAGGATCGTCTGCTCCCCAAGAACGTCCAGTTGCTTCGTCCGATGCGCCAGGGGGGCAATATGCTCCAGGAGCGCGTGGGCTTCGCGATCGCGCTTCTCGGTGACCGCCGCCTCCATGAGTTCGCCGACCTTCACGCGCTCATAGTAGGTTTCCTCGGGCGAACGCCCGAGCAGCTTGTCGCGAAGCTGGGCGATGTCCGGTCGGGCGGGGAGAATCTCCGCATAGAGGACGCCTTCCATCCAGAAGACCTTGAGCCCCATCTCGACCCGTCCGTCCAATTCGGCCAAAAGCGTTCGGATTGTGTCGCGCTGCGGTTTCAGCAAGGTGTCGTAGACGGTCTCTTCGTTCGGTGCGACGCTGCCGAAGCGGATCGGTACGATGGTGTGATCGGCCATCACGGTTTCCAAGACCCGCATATGGGCGGTGAGGTTGCGCCGCGTGCTGTCATATTCCGTCTTGGAAGAACGGCTCACGACGGCGGAGAGGCCGTCGAGCGGCAAGGTATAGACCTCGTCTCCGGGGCCCTCGATGCCATCGACGTCGAAGGTCTGCTGCCTGTCGCCGGCGATGACGCAGTAAAGATATTGGCCTTGCCCGGAGGCGTTGCCGCCGGCGCTTGAGGGGGTGTCGTTCTCGGTGGTCTGCGAATCCATCGATCGAGATTCTCCATGTTCAAGGTTCTGGCAGGTCGGACGGTCACCGGATGGCAGCGAAGGCCCGTGACCAGGGTCGGGGCGGTTCCCGCAGGCCACGCCCGCAGGTGCCGCTCATGAGGTTGCCCCCGCGCGGCGTTCGAGCTTGCCCAGGCGCACTTCAAGCATGCCGTTGTTGCAGGCCTTTTCCATCCAGTCCGGATTGACCAGGGCGGGCAGGGCAAGGTGGCGGCGGTATCCGCGGGTGCCGCTGGTGGTGATCGTCAATCCACGCCCGTCGGCGTCGACTGCGACTTGCACATCCGCAATGCTGCAACCGGGCACCTCGGCGGCGACGACGATCTCAGCGCCCTCGTCGAACATGTCGACGAGTGGTTCGCGGATCCGGGGCGGGACGGCCGCCACCTTCCCGCCGAGCGGCTTGGCAGCACCGTCGCTGCCGGCTGAGGCATCCAAGGCCCGCGTCCGCAAGCCGAGGTCCATGACCGCGCTTTGCCCGCCCGCCCCTGTCCGCCCCGAGCCGAGCGGAACCTGCAACGAGCGCGATAACTCGGCGGAACCGTGCTGTAGCGCGCGGCTGACCAGTTCGGTGAACATGTCGAGCCCCTCCAGAAGGACCCTGGTCCGACGGCTGCCGTTGGTCGCCGCTGTGCGGCCGGGCGGAGGGTGGCGTCTCTCGGACATGGTCTGGTCTCCTGTCATTGAAGGTTTGAAGAGCGGCGCGCGGCCTTAGGATCGGCGTCGCCGTTCGGAACGCGGCTGCTGGGCGCGCCGGGGGACTGGCGCCCGAAGCTGGGCGATACCGATCACCCCGTGGATCGCGTCGATCTGCGCCTGCAACCGTTGCAGGCGCGCCTGTGTGGAAGCCTGTTGTTCGACCCAAACGCGGTTCAGGCGCTCCAGAAGCATTTTCTGGTGATTGAGCCGCGCCAGTTTGGCGATCAGGCGCCCGCGATTCTTCGGTTGCAGCGGATCGGCGCGCTCGCTCATCGTGACGACGCTGTGCACTCCGCGAGCCTTGGAGTAATCGCTCATGACGCTGTCTCCCGCACGGCGGCCTGCGCGGCGCCCAGGACCGGAGCCGGGGCCCCGTCGAAATGGTGGCGGGCCAGCGCCACAAGGAAATCGCGACGCGCGGCGCGCAAGGTCTGGTCGCCCTCGCTGCCGCGCTTCGATTCAAGCACGTCTGCGCAGATCTGGCCGAACAGCCTGTTGTTCATCGTGGTCTTCAGCCCACCGACCTGCACGATCTTCGCGATCATGATCGAAGCCCGCATGGTCGGCGGCTGGTCGTAGGCGCCCGATTCCCGATAGGCACGCACAAAGTCGACGATCTGTTCCGCAACGCCCCGTGGGGCGCCGGCGCGCGACACGGTGATGTCGACCTCGGTGTTCCGGTCCTGATGATCCAGATCGATGGTGATCATCCGATCGGACAGGGCGTCCTGAACGCTGTGCGTGCCGGCATACTCGGTCGGGTTGCTGGTCAGGATTAGGGAGAATCTGGGGTCAACCTTGACGTACTCGTCCTCCTTGCCGCGCGAGGGGAGTATCAGCACACGCTCCTCCAGGATGCTCAGCAGGACGTTGTTGGCCGAGGCCGGAGAGCGGTTGAACTCGTCATAGATGAAGGTGTAGCCGGCGCGGCATGCGACAGTCAGGCGGTGGTCCTGCCAGCCCTGAACGACGTTCTCCTCGACCCGGGTAACGGAGGTGACGAAATTGTCGATAACGCGCTTGGTCTGATAGCCGGACTTCGCGCCGACAAGATCGGCGGTGGTCATGTTCCGGTCGCCGGCCACCAACACCACCGGGCGCCCCAGCGACTGGCTGACATGCATGGCGATCGACGTCTTGCCGCAACCGGCAGGCCCCCGAAGATGGACCGCAATTCCCGCGCGCAGATAGCTTCGGATCCGATCGGACAGCTCCTGGATGCGGGCGTTCTCGACGAAAACCGGCTTGGCGTCGACTTGAAGGCTGGGTGGCGGCGTCGGGGCCTGGGCCGGGCTGACGGCATTCATGCGACTTCTCTCCCTGTGATATCTCGGCCGTTCACCGCGGACCTCACCGGTCAAAGCGGCGGGACGCTTCGAAGCCGAGACCATGCTCCAACGCCGGTCGACGCCTTGCCGTCATGGGCCGTTCGGCGTTGTGGTGTTCTCGCAAGGCCGCCCACGCCGCGCGCCGACGCATTCGCTCGGCGCGCAAAGCTCCAAGCGTGTCTGCGGTCACGCGGCGCAGCTGGGCGCGCGTGTTGGCGAGCTGTCGGCGGATCCGCCTGGCCCGCTCAAGTCCGGCTTCGCTGAAGCCTTCCAGAAGACTCTGGGCGCAGGCACGCCGCCGGCTCGACTGCGCGATAAGCCTGGCGCGGACTTCGACCCGACGTTCGCGATGATCCTCAGCAAGGCTTGCCCCGTCACGGCGTCGTTCCGTGCGATGTTTGCGAACCTCATCGCGCAATCGTTCCATATCCGCGTTCAGACCGAGAAGCTGGGCCCGCATCTCGTCGCGGAGGCGCCTGCGAACGAAGTGCCGCCGGTGCCGAAGATCGTCGAGTTCGCCTCGAATAACCGATCGCCGGGATTTGTCGTCCGCACGGAGGGTGGCGAGGGCGGCGCGCCGGGCGTCGGCCTGCTTGGTTCGGATCATCGCGGCCGCGCGCCGCTGCTGCGCAGCCTGCTCGATCCCCAAAAGGACCGTGCTGGGATCGGTGTAACCTGGCATGTCGCCTGACATGGGACTCAACTCCTTGAGATTCAGATCAGGACCAGGAAAGCCTTGGGTGGCCCGCGCGACCGGCGTCGACGACGATGCCCTTGTCCAGGATGTGAGCGATCACCTCGGCGGGGCTGTTCGAGGCAGTCGATTTTTGGATAGCCATGTTCTTCTCCTTGACCGTCCACCAGCGCGCTGATTTCCGCAGGTGACGAACGGATAAGATCATGAAATTGCAGGGCTAATAAATCTGGGGCGTTTCTGATAACCACCTTGGGGCGATCCCCAGGGTTTGCGCTTGTGATCCGATCGGATCGGTTCCGATGTCCTTGCAGCCGCAGCCATCGCAGGCCGGCGAGGCCGTCAGGCAGCGCGAGCAGAGCGACAGCCATCTGGCCATGACGACGGAAGATCGCTGACCGAGCTTCCGCATCATCCCCGCACGATAGATTTCGATCGCCTTGGGGCTGACCTCAAGGATCCGGGCAATCTCCTTGCTGGAGCGGCCCTGCAGGACGTGGTCTAGAACCTGCCGCTCGCGCGGGGACAGGGTGCGAACACGGCGGCAGCGATCCGCATGGGCTTGCTCCGCCAGGATCGACCGACTGTCTTGCTCTGCCAGTTGAAGGATCTTCATCTGGAGCAGATGCGGGTCGAACGCGGCTTCCAGGACGTCCGCCGCCCCCAAGCGCATCGCCTCGACCGCGACGCGGGCCGTCGGCGCCTCCCCAATCATCAGAACCGGCGCGCTCGGCCTTCGACCGCGCAGCTTCGCCAGAACATCGAGGCCACCGGAAGGCGGAAGAAGGAGTTCCAACAAGGTGCAGCTGGGCACGTCGGGGTCAAATCGCTCCAGCAGTTCGCTCCCCGACGTCGATATCGTGAGCCTCAAGCCTGCGGCACGCAGACCATTGCCGAACCAACCTGCCACAATTTCTGGATCGGAATGGGCGATGAAGACCATTGGCTCTGGCTCCGCTTCCCCCCCACGGCCCGGCATAGACGCCTCCATGAACGCAACTTGAAACTCTTTGCGGCGAGGCGACTGGCGCCCGATGACGGATAAAAAGGTAAGGAAATCATATAATAAAAAATCATTAGGGTTTGTTTTTTATTCATAAATTGATGAATTGATATGAAAATTTATAGATTTATTAATTATATAATTTATATGATTATA
>NZ_CFIFWG010000036.1:0-2144 GCF_984466335.1 Roseitalea sp.
CCTGATCCTGGGGTGCCTTGCCTGGTGGCAGATGACGCTGCGCGGCATCGGCTTCAGCCGCCGCGAGACCACCGTGCTGGTCGCCACCCTGATCGCCATCGGCGCCAAGACGGTCGTGTTTCCGCTGCATGAAACGCGGTTCCATTTCCCCTATATGGTCGTGTTCGGCCTGGTGCTGGTCTGCGCGCTGCGCGATGTGGGCTTCCTGCCGCGCTCCTGGGCGGCTCAGCGTCCCAGCCGGGCGGCGATACGCGGGTGAACATAGGCCCGGTAGCAGGCGGTCAGCGCGACCTTGGGGCGGCCGCTCAGCGCCGGCGCGTAGATTTCGCCCAACTGCCTTGAATTGTCCCGGAAGGGGCATTGCGGCTCCAGAACGATGTCGGCGTCCATGATGGCGCCGAGCACGGCCTCGTCCGGCTCCGGCACGGACCGGTACGGATCGGCGCCTATGGCGATGTGGCGGGGACCGCTCTTGCCCAGAAGCCAGGGGAACGGATTGGCGAAATCGAGCGTCATGATCGTTTCATAGGCGAGCCCGCCCGCTTCCAGCCGCTTGAGCGCGCCGACCAGTTCGTCGGCGTTCTTCAGAAGGCCGATCTGAAAGCTGTGTTCCGAATAGAGCACGAAGGCGGGCAGTTCCCGGCGCTCGGCGACGTCGCGGGTGGCTTGCGGATGGGCGATGTAGTGGGCGCGCAAGTGTTCGAAATGCTCCACCTTGCGCGGCCGCACGGCCACCTGGCCCATGCGGCCCAGATGGGCGTGGGCGAGCGGCACCTGGCGGATCATCGACAGGTTGGCGCGGGCGGCGTGCTGGACGGTCTGCACCAGCGGCGGCAGCACGGTGCACGCGGCGAGCAGCGCCACGCCGGCCTTGGCCGCCTGCCTGTCCGGCTCGGCCAGCATGCGGGCGAGGGCGAAGACGACGATCGGCCACAGCGCGATCATCTCCTGGCTGCCGGTGTTCTGGCTCTCGAAGAAGATGCCGCCGGCAACGGCCGCGCCGATCCAGGCGACCGGGTGATCGCAGACGGCCCGCCAGGGCCGCTGGCCGCGCGCCGGCCGCGCGGGCAGCGCGAAAAGCAGCAGCGCGCCCAGAAGGCCCGCGAAGATGACGGTGCCGCCGGTCCGCGAGGCGCCCTGGACGAGGCGGTGGGCGATGCCGCCATCATTGATCCGGAACAGGGTGACGATGTCGTCCACATAGGCCGACACCAGCCCGGTCGACAGTTCGAGGCCGGCAAGGAACATCGCGAACACGGTCGCGCTGGCGAGGGCGCCGCGCAGGTGCAGGCGTCCGGCGGCCAGGGCCACAAGGCACACGAGGCCGGCGATGACGAAGCCCGTCACCTTGACCAGGAACAGGGCGAGCATCAGCGCGGCGACGAGCACCGCCATGAGCGCCTGGCTGCGCACGAAAAGAAGCACCGTCGCCAGAACATAGACCAGTTGGCTGGCATGCCGGTTGTAGATGCCGAAACCGTCCGAGCCCGGATAGGGATAATATTCGGTCGTGTTGAACGGCAGCAGCGTGTAGAGGGCGAACGGCACCGCGACGGCCAGCGCGACCACGGGCGTGCGGCGCGCGCAAGCGGCCAGCGCGAGCGCCATGAGCGGGATCGTGACGAAGGCGATCGACCAGCTGGCCGCATACATGGGCTGGGCATTGGGGAACAGGTCCAGCGTCCATGCCGCCAGATAGTATCCGAGCGGGCCGACCGGGGTGAAGAAGTCGATGTTGGGCCGCTGTCCGTCGCCGATGCGTTGCGCCGCGTCCAGATAGAGAAAGCTGTCCCAGTACATGGAGCCGAGCGGTGCCCGGATCGGCAGGACAAGGCCCGCCAGGATCAGCGCCGCCAGCGCGCCCATCACCAGCCAGGGCAGGGCGGACAGGCCCGCGCGCGGCAGGGGGGCGGACTGGTCGAGCGTGGTCGCGGTCATGATCGGCACTCTTCGCAGGCGGCGGGCGTTCGGCGAGTTTAGCGCGTGCGCCGCAGCGTCGCGTTAAGCGCGATGGTAAATCGTCTCTTATGGTTGACGGGGACGCCGGCCGGGACGGCGTGGCGCCGCGCTCAGGAGCGCGGCTTGAGGTTCTCGGGGTCGTAGAGCGGCTCGCGCGGCTCTGCCAAGGCCAGCTCGTGGCTCTT
>NZ_CFIFWG010000036.1:2154-21171 GCF_984466335.1 Roseitalea sp.
GCTCATAGCCGATCCCGGCCACCTCGACCGGATAGTGCTCGCCGAAATATTCGATCATCAGCCCGTTGCCCTTTCGGGCGCGGTCGCGCGGCAGATAGGCAAGCGCGATGTTCCGGCCGACGGTGGGCCCATAGGCGATCGAGGTGGTGTAGGAGCGCCGGCCCAACTCGTCCACCAGCACCGCGCCTGTCGCCCGGTCCAGCACGGGACAGATGCCGACCGGAAAGCGGGCGACGCCTTCTGAGTCGACATTGTCGGTCATCACCAGCGTGCACAGCGTCGCCGGCTGCCGGTTGCGGGCGCGCTGTTCGAGATAGGCTTGCTTGCCGCGGAAATCGGCCTCCTTGACCTTGGGGCGGGCGAGATCGGCCTCCAGCAGATTGTATTCGGTCAGAAGGTCGGCGTTCTGAAGGCGCAGGCTCTTTTCCATGCGGCGGGAATTGGCGTAGGTCTCGACGCCGAAGGCCATGACGCCGAGCGCGCGGATCGCGTCCCAGACGGGCAGGGCCTCGTCGTGGCGCATGTGCAGTTCCCAGCCCTGTTCGCCGACATAGGAGATGCGCAAGGCGGTGACCGCAACGCCGGCGATCTCGATCCGTTTCAGCGTGGCGAAGGGGAAGTTGTCATGGTCGAGCGCTTCGGGGTTGGCGACCAGCTTTTGCAGCGTCGTCCGCGCGTTCGGCCCCCAAAGACCGATGGTGGTGTAGGTTTCGGTCACGTCGGTGACGGTGACGTCAAAGCCCTTGTCGGCGGCGATACGCTTCATGAAGGTGAAGTCGCGCGGGCCGGCATCGGCGCCGTCGATCACCCGGCAGCGGTCGGCCATGCGGATGACGGTCAGGTCGGCGCGCACGCCGCCGTCTTCTTCCAAAAAATGGGTGTAGATGCCGCGGCCGATATTGCGCTCGCCGCCGATGCGTGCGGCGCACAGCCACTCCATCAGGGCGACATGATCGGGGCCCTCGACATCGCAGATGGCGAAATGCGACAGGTTCACCATGCCGACATCGTCGCTCATCTCCAGATGCTCGGCGTTGGAGACGCGCCAGAAGTGGCGATTGTCCCACTCGTTCGCGCGCACTGGCACCTTGTCGGCCCACTTTTCCAGCAGGTGCTCGTTTGCGGCATAGCCATGGGCGCGCTCCCAGCCGCCCAGCTCCATGAAGTGGCCGCCCATTTCCACCTCGCGCGCGTAAAAGGGCGAGCGGCGCACGTTGCGGCCCTTGGAGAAGGGCTCGCGCGGGTGAACGGCGGGATTGTAGATCTTGCATGCCGTTTCGGTGCAGCGGTCGTGGATATATTGCTCTTCGATCTGATGCGGCTGGAAGCGGGCATAGTCGGCGCCGTGAATGTCGATATGGGTGCGCCCGTCGGTCATCCAGTCGGCGATCAGCTTGCCGACGCCCGGCGCGTCCTTGACCCAGACGGCGACGGCGTACCACAGGCCGCGCACTGTCTGCGATTCGCCCAAGCAGGCGCCGCCATCGGTCGTCGCCTGCAACAGGCCGTTGAAGGAGCGCTTTTCGTCATAGCCGAGTTCGCCCAGGATCGGCGTCAGTTCGATCGCCTTTTCAAGCGGCCCTATGACCTGCTCCATGTCGAGGTCACGCTGGGAGGGGGACAGGCGCGCCTCACTCTTTTCGAGGATGTCGCGCGGGTGGACGAGGCGCGGCGCGCGTTCCTCGTAATAGCCCCATTCGATCATGCCGCCCTCGGTCGATTTCGGATCGCCCGTGTCGCGCATATAGGCCGAATTGCCCTGATCGCGTAAGAGCGGCCAGCCGATCTCCCTGCCGGTGCCGGCAAATTCCTCATAGGGACCGAACCACAAGAGCGGATGGTCGACCGGCATGACGGGCAGATCCTCGCCCGCCATCTTGGCGATCAGCCGGCCCCACAGCCCGGCGCAGACGATCACATGATCGGCGCGGACGGTGCCGCGCGCGGTGACCACGCCGGCGATGCGGCCGTCCTCGATCACAAGGTCTGTCGCCGGCAAATTGGCGAAGCTGGTCAATTTGCCGGTCTTTTCGGCGGCCTCGACCAGTTCGCCGGCGACGGCCTGCGAGCGGGGGACGACGAGGCCGGCGTCCGGGTCCCACATGGCGCCCTGGATCATGGCTTCTTCCAGCAGCGGAAACTTTTCCTTGGTCTCGGCGGCCGAGATCATCGAGACGCGGGTGCCGAACGCCTTGCCGGAGGCGACCTTGCGCTTGAGTTCGGCCATGCGCTCGTCGTCGCCGGCGCGCGCCACTTCGAGACCGCCGACCCGCGCATAGCGGCCCATCTTCTCGTAGAAATCGATCGAATAGAGCGTCGTCCAGCAGGACAGATGGTCGTGGCTGGTCGTGTAGCAGAAGTCCGAGGCGTGCGAGGTGGAGCCGATATCGGTGGGGATCGCCGACTTGTCGATGCCGACAATGTCCCTCCAGCCGCGCTCGATCAGGTGATGGGCGACCGAGGCGCCGACAATGCCGCCGATACCGATGATGACGACATTCGCATGTTCGGGAAGAGCTGCCATGGGTCCGCCTCCGCTCGGCAATCGTGATCGCGGGCGCGCTGCGCCCGGTGGCATGTGAGCGTTATCGGCAAGGCGGCGTCAACGCCCTGTCCTGGCTGCGACGGGCCGGCGTCGGATGCGTCGCACGATGCCCGTCCGGCCGCATCGGAATATCGCGCGGATCGATGGCAAAGGAAAAACCGCGCCGCCATATGTACGCCCGCTTGTCCTTTTCCTATCGCGTTCATGTCCTATGGTCGTGCCATGTCGAAGCGCATCCGATTTGCCGCCGCGCTCGCGGCGGCCGCCGTGCTGGCCGCATGTCCGGTCATGGCGCAGCAACGGCAGGTCGACGTCGAACTCGTGCTCGCCGTCGATGTATCCGGCTCGATGCGTTTCAACGAGTTGCAGATTCAGCGACGCGGCTATGCCGAGGCCTTTCGTTCACGCGCGGTGCACGAGGCGATCACCGGCGGCCTGATCGGCGAGGTGGCGGTCCTCTATGTCGAATGGGCGCGATCCGACCTGCAACGCGTCATCGTGCCCTGGACGGTGATCGGCGGCGCGGCCGACGCCGAGGCGTTCGCCGCGCGCCTCGAAGCGGCGCCGATCTCCAACATGCGCAACACGTCGATCAGCGGCGCGATCCTGTTCGGCATCGCCGCGATCGAGGACAATGGCTATGACGGGCTGCGGCGGGTCATCGACATTTCCGGCGACGGCCCCAACAATCAGGGCGGCCGCGTCGATGTCGCGCGCGACGAGGCGATCGATCGCGGCATCGTCGTCAACGGGCTGCCGATCATGGCCGAGCCCTGGATGGGCGGCCTCGGCTTCAACATTTCCGGGCTCGATGCCTATTATCGCGACTGCGTGGTCGGCGGGCCGGGCGCCTTCGTGCTGCCGGTCGACGATTGGGACGGCTTCCCCGAGGCGGTGCGCCGCAAGATCGTGCTCGAACTGGCGGGCAGGACGCCGGAGGCGTGGAGCGGCGATGGCGGGGCCGGTGCGCTGCCCGTTCACCTTATCGATGACGGGCCGGTGGACTGCACCATAGGCGAGAGGCTGCGCGGGATCATGGATTTGCGTTGATCCATTTGTGACGGTGCGTCTTGAAGCGCTTTCGACTGCCTATTATTTGTAGTAACAAGAATTTGTGCGGATCGAGTTTGACGACACGAAGCGGCGATTGACGCTGATGCACCGCGGGCTGGATATGGCCGATGCGGAAGTCTTCCTTGAGGGTCCGACGCTGACCATCGCGGATGACCGGCGAGACTATGGTGAGCCAGGTTCATCACGATTGGTTATCTGGACACGCGTATGGTCGTGATGGTTTGGACACCGAGAGGCGATGTTCGGCGTATCATTTCGTTGAGGAAGGCCAATGCCAGAGAACAGGCGAGAAACAAAGACCGACTGGGTTGATCCCGACGATGCACCCGATCTTTCGACATCCTATTGGCAGGCCAAACTGGATGTGGCGGAGGTTCGACGCGGGCGTCCGCGCGCCGCACACCCCAAAGTGTCGACAACCATCCGCCTGGATGCAGACGTGTTCGATCATTTCAAGGCCGGCGGCAAGGGTTGGCAGACGCGGATCAACGCCGCGCTGCGCAAGGCCATCGAGCATGGCTGAACGCGCCAAGCGCGGGCGAAATCCCAATTCCCTCGCTGAGCCAATCGGTCTATGCCTGCCGCCATGGCTGACGGCGGTGAAATCCTCGGAATTGTCCTCTTGTCGGTGCGGGTCAGCCTGACCGCATCGCTGATCGGCATGGCGATCGGCGCGCCGCTCGGAGCCCTGTTCTGCACCCTGCGGGAGCGCCCGCGGCGCGTGTGGCTTGCGATCTTCTCGGCGCTGCTGGCCGTGCCGACCGTGGTCGTCGGGCTCGTCGTCTATATCGTCCTTTCGCGGTCGGGGCCGCTGGGCTGGCTCGACCTGCTGTTCACGCCGGCGGCGATCGTCATCGCGCAGGTGATCATCACGCTGCCCGTGATCACGGTCTTCTCGCACCGGGCCTGCGCGCCCGCCTGGGCCGACTATGGCGAGCAGGTGCGGCTCGACATCCGCGCGCGCTGGCGCCAGATCGTCGAATTGATGAAGATGACGCGGGCCGGCCTCGTCACCGCGTTCCTGGTGGCGTTTGGCCGGGCGATCTCGGAGGTCGGCGCGGTGATGATCGTGGGCGGCAACATTCGCGGGTCGACGCGGGTGATGACGACGGCGATCACGCTGGAGACGCGCCAGGGCAATTTCAACATCGCCGTGGCGCTCGGCGTCGTTCTGGTGGCGATCTCGTTTGGCGTGACGGTGCTCACCTGGTGGGTGACGCGCGAGCGCGGGTCGCAACGTGCGACGGGCTAACCCGCTTCCTCGTCGCCGGCGATGAAGAACAGTTGCTGGCCGTCGACCCGATAGGCGCGGATCGCCTCGCGGCCCGCTTCGCCGGTCAGCCATTGGTGCCAGGCGGTCGCCCATTCGGTCTCCCGAGGGGGAATGACCTCGTTCGTGACGATGATCGAGGAATAGGGGTTGAACAGGGGCGGGTCCTCCTCGAACGCGATCGCATGGCCGTCCTTGCGGCCGAACTTCACCCAGGTGGCGCGGTCGGTCATGGTGTAGCCACCCATCTGCGTGGTGGTCAGGATGGTCTGGCCCATGCCGGCGCCCGCCTCGCGATACCACGGGCCGAAGCCTGCCGGATCGAGCGCCGCTTCGGCCCAAAGGCGCAGCTCCTTCCGGTGGGTACCGCTGTCGTCGCCGCGCGAGACGAAAATGCTGTCGGTCGCCGCGATCCGCGTCATCGCCTCGATCGTATCGCGCGCGCCCGAAAGGCCGGCCGGATCGGCCGCGGGGCCGATGATGACGAAATCATTGTACATCACATCGCGCCGGTCGGTGCCGTGGCCGTTCGCGACGAACCGCTCTTCGCCGATCCGGTCGTGCACGAGGATCGCCGCGGTATCGCCGCGCCGGCCCATTTCGAGCGCCTGGCCGGTGCCCACCGCGACGACGTCGATCCCGATCCCGGTCGCTTCGGTGAACAGCGGAATGATGGCGTCGAGGAGCCCGGAATTTTCGGTCGACGTCGTCGTCGCGAGTAGAAACCGTTTCTCGGCCGCCATGGCGGGCGCTGCGACCGCGAGCGTCAGCAGCAAGGACAGAACGAGGCGTATGGGGGATGGCATGGCTTGCTCCTGTGTCGGGCGGTGATCAGGCCACCGTCAACTGTTTGCGCTCTGCGCGCTCCTGCTGCGGCGATTTCGCATAGAGTTCGCGATAGCATTTGGAAAAGTGCGACGCGGACACAAAGCCGCAGGCGATCGCCACCTCCACCACCGGCATGGTGGACTGGACCAGAAGATGGCGGGCGCGGTCAAGCCGGATTTCCAGATAGTAGCGTGCCGGCGAGCGGCCCATCTCCTGCCGGAACAGCCGTTCGATCTGGCGGCGCGACAGGCCGACATGCCTGGCGATCTCGACCAGCGACAGCGGCTCGGACAGATTGGCTTCCATCAGTTCGATGATCGAAAGGACGCGCGCGTTCTGGACGCCAAGGCGCGCACGCAGCGGCAGCCTTTGCCGGTCGGTCGCCGCGCGCACGCGGTCGGTCAGCATCTGCTCGCAGACCCGGTTGACCAGATCGTCGTCGAAATCGGCGGCGATCAGCGACAGCATCATGTCGAGCGCCGCGGTGCCGCCGGCGCAGGTATGGATGTTGCCGTCCACCTCGAAAAGGTCGGCGAAGACCTCGGCCTTGGGAAACTTTTCGGCAAAGCCCGGCAGGTTCTCCCAGTGGATCGCGCAGCGCCGGCCGCTCAAAAGCCCCGCGGCCGCGATGACATGGGCACCCGTGCAAAGACCGCCGACGCCGATGCCGCGCGCATGCAGTTCCCGCACGATGCCCGTGGCCGCCCTCGTCGTATGGGTTTCCACATTGACCCCGCCGCAGACCAGGAAAAGCGATGCCCGGTCTGGCGTGCCGATCATCCGCCGCTCGTCGGCGACCGTGTTGCCGGCCATGACCTCGACGCCGTTGGAGGCGGTCACCGGCGCACCGGTCTCGCTGGCCAGCCGCCAGCGATAGGCGTCAAACCCAAGCATCCGGTTGGCCGAACGCAGCGCCTCGACCGCCGAGGTGAAGGCGATCATCGTGAATTCGGGCACCAGCAGGAACACGATGGTGCGAATAGGCGTGCCGCTCCCGGCCGTCCTTGCGTCCATACCCCAACTCCCATCAAGGCCGCGCGCCGAACGCGCGTGGACGATGTCGTCTGTGCGTCACACAATCAGCACTCGGCCGCCCGCGCAAGATGTTTCAGGCGCGCGAGGCGAAACGGCACGGGCCGGCCGGCGGCCGCAACGGTGCAGCGCCCCAACCGCGAGGGCGGGGCGAATGCCGGTTTGCGGGCCGCAGGCGGCCGGTCGGCGTCCGGACTCAGACGAAAAGACCGTAGCTGGCCCCCGCGCGCGCGGCGGTTTCGCCGGGCATGGTGCGCGAAAGGCGATCGCGTGCGAAAACGGTCGTCAGGTTCACGCCGTTCGTCGGCGCGTAGGCGACCCTCGTGCCGGTGCGGAAAAGTCTTGCGAAAATGGTCATCGTTTCACTCCATGCGCTTGCCATTTCACACGGAGCAGCCTTGGCGCGACCGGACGGTTCCGACGACGGTTTGGACCCGTCGCTTGGCGGGAACCCGCCGGCTATTATAAGGACGGCTATCGAACGGTTTGGGATCGTTCGATTCGCCTGTCCCCGTTGGGGCGGCTCATCGGACCCATATGGATAACCGCTGGCGCGATTGCGATGACAAAAGCGAAGCGCCCTGTGAAAATTGCGCCATTGTTGCGCCGGCGCATCATCGCGGTGAACGAGAGGTTAAGCCGCGGTCCTGCGGTCACCTCCGGCGCATCCGGGCAAGCAGGATGTGGATGGCGATCGCCGCCAGATAGCAGGCGATCAGCAGCAGCGGCAGGCCGGCGAAGCCGGCCGTCGAAACGACGATCAACATCAGCGGCGTGCCGGCCGTGTTGCCCAGATTGCCCATCTGGGCAAGCCCGCCATTGGCCAGCGTCCGGTCGGCGTCGGTCGCGTTGAGTTGCGGGACGGCGGCGAAGCTGGCGCCCTGGACCAGGCCCAGGCAGCCAAAAAGGGCGATGCCGACCCACAGGTTCGCCCCGGTCGCCAGGAGCAGCGCGGACATGGCGAGCGAAGCGGCAAAACCGGCGATGACGACGCCGATCGCCGGGATGTACCGCAGGAGCATGACGCCGACCGTCATCGAGGTCGCGATGCTGGCGATCGGCATCCATGTGGCGGCGATCAGCCGGTCGCGCGGTTCGAGCAGCGGCGGCAGGACGGCCAGAAGCGCAACGAAGGTCAGCGTGTAGCAGGCCCAGCCCAGCGCCGGAGCGGCGATGGCCGGATTGCAATAGGCCGCCCGGTGGCGCGCCAGAACGGCCGCGGGGCCAAGGCCGCCCTTTTCGATGCGGGCCCTGGGCGGGGGCGGGAGCAGCGCGGTGGCGATCAGCGCGAAGGCGAGCATCCACGCGCCATGGGCGGCAAACAGGCCCGGCAGCCCGGCGCGCGCGATGATCGTCGGCGCGGCCAGCGCCACGGCCGCGAAGGCGACGCCGAAGAAGGTGCCCCACAGCGTCAGCGCCGCGCCCTGGTGTCTTTGCGGCGTGACCCGGGCGATCAGCGTCGGCGTGACGACGACGATGGCCAGGTGCGAGAAACCCTCGACGAAGCGGGTCGCCAGCATCACCTCGAAGGGCGGCATGAGCGCTTGAAGCAGGGAGATCGCGGCGCCGAGATAAAGCCCCCCGAGCAAGAGGCGGCGCAGCCCGATCCGGATGGCCAGGAAGCCGGCTACCATGCCGAAAACGATGCCGAGCAGGGAAATCAGCGAGACCAGGAAGCCCGAGGCGACCCCCGTGCTGCCATAGGCAAGCTGGATCTCGGGAAGGACCACGGCGACCTTGGCGAACTGCGCGGCCGCGCCCAGCCCGGCAAGCCAGAGCAGGAGCACGAGAACGAGCGGGGAGGCGGGCGTCCGGATCATGGCCCGGCTTTAGAGCATGTCCTGTTTGGCTTGAAGCGCTTTGGTGGATGAGATTTTTCGTGGCCCGCAAGGACAATGCCCCTTCGACAGGCTCAGCGGCGCGATGCAGCGCATCAGCCTCGGCCGCGCCGTCCCCGGCGGCGGCGCGGGGGCGCGCCGTCGCCCGTGTCGTTGGCCGGCCGCGGCGCGCGCGGCGGCAAGGTGACGGCCTCGGCAAGGCGCGGGAACGCGTCCTTCTTGTTGGGCAACGCCATGGCGGCGACGAAATGGTCCTGGAACCTGGGCTCCAGCGCCGTCTCGATCTTGTCGATCGTCCGGACCGTCTCCTCGATCTGGCGGCGATAGTCGCGGTTGATCAGCGCCATGCGCGCGCCGGTGCCGGCCGCGTTGCCCACGGCCTTGACGTTGTCGAGGTCGCAATCGGGGATCAGGCCCAGCACCATCGCATATTTGGGATCGATGAAGGTGCCGAACGCGCCGGCGAAGCGGATGCGGTCGACCTTTTCGAGACCCTGCCTGTCCATCAAAAGCCTGATGCCGGCATAGAGCGCGGCCTTGGCGAGCTGGATGGCGCGGATGTCGTTCTGGGTGACCGCGATCCTCTGGGCGCCCTCGTGCAGCACGTAGGAGAAGGTGCGGCCGTCGGCGACGATCCGGGGCGATCTTGCGGTCAGCGCGCCGTCGATCACGCCGTCCTCCGAAATGATGCCGGCGAGGAACATTTCCGCCACCACCTCGATGATGCCCGAGCCGCAAATGCCGGTGACGCCGGTCTTTTCGGCCTTTTCGGCAAAGCCCGGCTCGTCGGACCATGCATCGGTGCCGATGACCCGAAAGCGCGGCTCCAGCGTCGCCGGATCGATGCGCACGCGCTCGATCGCGCCATTGGCGGCGCGCTGGCCCGATGAAATCTCGGCGCCCTCGAAGGCGGGACCGGTGGGCGAGGATGCGGCCACGACGTGATCGGCGTTGCCGAGCACGATCTCGGCATTGGTGCCGACATCGACCATGAGCATGATGTCGTCCGACCGGTGCGGGCCTTCGGACAGGGTGGCGGCGGCGGCGTCGGCGCCCACATGGCCGGCGATGCAGGGCAGCATGTAGAGCCGGGCGCCGTCCGCCAGATCGAGGCCGTTGGCGCGGGCGGGCATTTCGACCGCATCGGAGACGGCGAGCGCGAAGGGCGCGCCGCCCAGTTCGGTCGGGTCGATGCCCAGGAACAGGTGATGCATGATCGGGTTGCCCACGAAGACCGCGTCCAGAATGGCGGCGCGATCGATGCCCGAGGTCTCGACCACCTCGCCGACCAGCCCGTTCACCGCATCGCGCACGGCGTCCGTCATCGCCTCGCGCCCGTCCGGGTTCATCATCACATAGGAGACGCGGCTCATCAGGTCCTCGCCGAAGCGGATCTGCGGGTTGGACGCGCCGGCCGAGGCGATGGTCAGGCCCGACAGAAGCGAGACCAGATGCAGCGCGATGGTGGTCGAGCCGATGTCGCAGGCGATGCCGTAGGCCTCGTTCTTCAGGCCCGGCCAGAGCGCGACGAGCGTGGCCGGACCGTCCGCGACCGGCTGGTGCACCGCCGCCGTCACCGCCCATTCGCCCTTGCGCAGGATCGCCTGGACCCGTGGCGGCAGATGCGGGTCGGCGGACAGGGTCTTGAACCCCCAGTCTTTCCCGAGCGCGGCGAACAGCCGGTCGAGATCGCCCAGAGGCTTGTGCATGTCCGGTTCCTCGACCTCGACATAGCACAGTTGCAGCGCCGGATTGCGCGGGAAGGTCCTGGTGTCGGCCGCCTTGCGCACCAGTTGCGTGTTCACCTGGGCGTCGGCGGGCACGTCGATGACCAGATCGCCCTCGACGGTCGCCGAGCAGGACAGGCGCCGGCCTGGCTTCAGTTCGCGCTTTTCGGCATAGCGCCGTTCCTTGGCGCCGAAGGCCGAGATGTGGTCGGCGGACGAGGTGATGGCGTGCTTGGCGAACCGGCCCTCGGCCACCTCCACCTGGCAGCGCCCGCATATGCCGCGCCCGCCGCACACGCTTTCGACATAAACACCCAGTTCCCGCGCGGCATCGAGCACCGGCGTTCCTTTCGGAAAACGCCCGCGCCTGCCGGACGGCATGAACAGGACGAGGGGGTCGGTTGTCATTCAGGTCTCCAGCATCGACTCGACCAGCCGTGCGCCCTCGGCGGCGCCACCTTCCTGGCGGATCGCGGCGCCGAGCGCTTGGGCGGCCTTGGCATAGGCCGGCGTCTGCAATTCGAAAAGGGCGTTGCTCAGGCTGTCCGAAGTCAGGCGGTTGAGTGGCAGTGGTGCGGGGCCTGCGCCTTGGCTGGCGACCATGTTGCCCCAGAAGGGCTGGTCGCCAAAGACAGGGCAGACGAGCGTCCGTCGGCCCCAGCGCAGACCCTCATGGGTTGTGCCTGCGCCGCCATGGTGCACGACCGCGCTGCATTCGGGAAACAGCCGGTCGTGCGGGGCGCTGTCCAGAACATGGATGCCGTCGTCGGCGGTCACCTGCGAAAGCGCGCCCCATCCCTTGGCGACGATTGCGCGGGTTCCGGTTTGCCTGAGCGAAGCCAGCACGGTCGCGGTGGTTCGCTCCGCATCGGCTGCGGGCATCGAGCCAAAACCAACATAGGTTGGCGGCGGACCCGCTTTAAGGAAGGCCGACAGGTCCGCGGATGGCTGCCAGTTCGTGTCCGGTTTGGTGAACCAGGCACCGGTGACGTGATCGTCGCCGGTCCAGTCGGCCGGCTTCGGCACCAGATGGGTGCTGTGGGCGTGCAACCGGAGAACGGCTTTTGTCTCCGGATGGTAGCCAGCCAGCACGTCGATGGCGGGCCTTGCCTTGACGTCCGGGTGGCGCGGGAACCATCTCTTGAGCATGGCGCGGTAACCGAGCCGCATCGCCGGGATCATCAACGCCCACGACAAGCGGTTGCCGAACCGCCCAAGCGCCGGAAGGGGGGCAAGCGGGTTGGCGAACGTGCGTGTCGGCACATAGCCGGGTTGCAGAAAGCTCGGCACAGCGGCCGTCCCCAACGCGCGGGCGATGTAGGCGGCGATAAACGCCTTGGGGTGGTAGACGATCAGATCGGACTTTGTGTCGCGGGCGATGGTCCAGAACTCGTCGAGCTGTCGCTGCATCAAATCCTGTGTCGACCGAAAGGCGTCCCACTTGCCTTTCAGGGTACGCAGCGCCGCCTGGATGTCCGGGTTGTCTAGCATCGCCTCAACGTCAATCGACAATGGCGCGCTGGTCATGCCGCGCCCCTCTATAAATTCGTCAAAGCCGCTGCCGGTCGATAAAGTGACGTCATGGCCGCGCTCGGCCAGTCTTTCGCCTAGCGCGACATAGGGCTGCACATCGCCGCGCGAGCCCAGTGTCATGATCAGGATACGCGCCAAGTCGGTGCTCCGCCGCCAAGGGGCGACGCCTTCGCTAGCCTCGCGCCCGGGCCGCACGACCGCCGCGGCGGCCGCCGGCGCGGCCCGCGCTTGCATTGGAATTGGCCGCCGAAGCCGACGCAGGCTTGTTGAACGTGATCCAGTCCGCGCCGCCCTCATCATGGTCGAGCAGGAAGTTGGCGGCGCGGATGGCTTCCATTTCCTTGCCCGCGCGGGGCCTGGTCGAGCCCATGCCGAAAAGCCGGACGAAGGTCTCGTCGTCCATATCCGGCGGCAGGATGACGCCGGCGGCCTCGACGGCGGCCTTCTTCTCTGCGAGCTTCCTGGGGCCGACGGGCAGGGCGACCGGGTTCATGATCGCGCTGGTCATGCCCGCCGCGAAGGCCATCGGCAGGAACGCGTTGTTGATGCCGTGGCGGTTGGGCAGGCCGAAGGAGATGTTGGAGGCGCCGCACGTTGTGTTGACGCCCAGTTCCTCGCGCAGCCGGCGCACCAGCGTGAACACCTGATGGCCGGCGGTGGCCATGGCGCCGATCGGCATCACCAGCGGGTCGACGACGATGTCGTGGGCGGCAATGCCGTGATCGGCGGCGCGCTCGACGATGGTCTTGGCGACGGCAAAGCGCACGTCGGGATCCTCGGAGATGCCGGTGTCGTCATTGGAAATCGCCACCACCGGCACGTCGTACTTCTTGACCAGCGGCAGGACGATCTCCAGCCGTTCTTCCTCGCCCGTCACCGAGTTCAGAAGCGGACGGCCCTTGGCGGCCTTCAGGCCGTTCTCCAGCGCGCCGGGCACGGACGAATCGATGCACAAGGGGCAGTCGGTCACGTTCTGGACCATCTCGATGAGCTTGGGCATCAGCATCGGCTCGACGAAATTGTTGTCGGCGTAGCGCGCATCTTCGGCCATCTTGTTGGAAAACACCGCGCCCGAATTGATGTCGAGCACCGTCGCGCCCGCCTCGACCTGGGCGATCGCATCGGCTTGCACGCGCGAGAAATCGTCGCGTTCCAGCTCCTCATTGAGGATCTTGCGCCCGGTCGGGTTGATCCGCTCGCCGATCACGCAGAAGGGCTGGTCGAAGCCGATGAGGGTTTCCTTTGTCGCCGAGGCGACGACCGTGCGAACCATGGTCTCAATCCCGAAAAAGGGGTCACCCGAACGTCAGGCACCCTGTTGGACATGTGGATATATGGATGTCTTTATATCCCATGATCCGCGATCCGCAAGCCATTCGGCCGCCTTTTTCATGCCGCCGAACGGGAAGACGTGGATCTGGCGGATCGCACCGGCCGGATCGGCGCGCCAGGCCGCCTCGATCGGGCCGACCACGCTTTCGGGCGAATGGGAGGTGGCGAGCGTTGCGATCGAGCGCATGTTGCGCTTGAAGAAGCTCAGAGAGTTGCCGACGCCGCACATGGCCGCGAACCTGATCAGCGTCGTCACCTTGGCGGGTCCCGCAACGCCCAGATGGACCGGCATGTCGATGCCGGCCGCGCGCAGGCCCCGCGTCCAGGCCGCGAATTTTTCGCCGTCAAAGCCGAACTGGGTGACGATGCGCATGCGCGCGCCCGTGCGTTCGCCGAAATTCTTCTTGAGGCGCAAAGCTTCGAGCGCGACCTGCTCGGTGAAGTCGGGCGAGCCTTCCGGATGGCCGGCGACGCCGATGTCGGTGACGCCGTGCCGGTCGAACAGGCCCGTTTCGAGCACCTGCATGGTCGAGGTGAAGGCGCCGGCGGGGCGCTCCAGCCCGCCGCCGATGACGAGCACGTCCCTGACGCCGGCCTCGCCGGCCATCGCCTTGACGCGCTCTTCGAGCGCTGCGTGCGTGGTCAGCCGGCGCGAGGCGAAGTGCGGAACCGGCTCGTAGCCCATATCCCGCACGCGCCTTGCCGCGCGCACGAGCACGGGGGAGGGATCGGAGCCGACATCGGTGATGTAGACGCGCGTGCCCGGCGGGAAGAGGCCGGCAAGGCTCGCCGATTCGGCGGCCTGTTTCGGAGCGACCTCGATCGAGGCAGGTATGCGCTGCTGGTTCATGGCACCGGTCCCGTGGCTGCCGTCATGCGGCGTCGTTGCGTTCAAAGCCCTCGGCCTTGATCAGGGCCTTCAGGCGTTCCTGCGTATAGTCGGCTTCCAGGCGTTCGGCCGCCTTGTCGGCTTCCATGTCCAAATCGTCTCCGACCGGCTCCGGGTCGCCCTTGCGCCATTCGGCCAGATAGGCATCGCTGTCCCTTGCGCCCACGCGCATCGCGCACATGTCGATCGCCTCGGTGAAGCGCAGCGACAGCTCGCGCTTGGCCGCCTCGCGCCGCTTCTTGACGATCACCTGGGCGGGAATGTCGCGCCAGTAGACGATGATCCTGTTAGCCACATCTGTTCCTTTCGAGCATGACAATGGGTGAGTTCCATCGCGCCGGCTTCCTTGGCGGCGACGCGTGCAAATCCAAAAGCGACAGCGCCTCGCGCTTACCATGCGCGCCGGCGCAGGCCGGTCGCGATCCAGCCCCAGAGCGTGGGGTGATAGTGCTGATGCGAGGCGCCTTGCGGCTGCGGGTCCATCACGCGGCCGGCCAGCGCTGCGTCGACGGCGGCCACGCACAGGTCGGCGCATTGCGCGGTGAGCGCGTGATGATGGGTGAAGATGGTGTCGCGCGGATCGGGCTTGCAGATCTTCTGCGCGATCACCTTTCCGGTGTCGACGCCGGCGTCGACGACATGCACCGTCCCGCCATAGCGCTCCGGCCGGCCGTTCGCGATCGCCCAGTAGCCGCCATTGACGCCGCGATAGTCGGGCGTGATGCCGGCATGGAAGTTGATGGCGGGGCAGGGGAGCCGTTCGAGGGTCGCCCTGGTCAGCATCCGCGCCCCGATGATGAACAAAAGGTCCGGCGCGTGCTCTTCGAGCGCGGCGATGAAACCCTGATCGTTTGCCGGGGGCACGTCGATGGTCGGCACCGCCTCGGGCCAGGCCATGCTGACCGCGTGGGCGGCCGCGATCTCGGCAAAACGCCGGTCCAGCAAGCGCTTGGAAAGGCGCGCGCCGACCATCACCGGAAGCTGCCCTGCGACCCGCGGCCATCCGAGCCGCCGCGCGCGGCGCCTGAGGAAAACGGCCCTGGGCTCCGGCGGCTCGCGCATGACGGTCAGATCATCGAAGACCGCCGCGAGCGCGTTGACGATCATGGCCGGCGCCGAACCGCCGGACGTCAGAACAACGATCCGTGCCGTCATCGCTGTCCAATCCAGTGCAGCGCGAAAACGCCCGCGGTCACGAGCACGCCGGCGATGATCAGGATCGCCACGATGCCCAGACCGACGCCGATCCAAAGCCAGACGCCGTCACGCTCGGACAGGGCCAGGCCGCATATCGCGCAGGCGAAGGCCGGCAACCAGTTGCCGAACGGTACCGGCAGGATCACCGCGATGCCGAGCACGAGCGCGCAGACGCCGATCGCGCGTTCGGCGCTCCGGGTCGTCGAGAACGGCCAGCGGCGGGGCCTGATCAGCGTTTCGAGCCGTTCGAGCAACGGTATGATGCGCCGCGTCATCCGGCCGAAGCGCTCGCGGCTCATCGAGCGCCTGAGGAAGAAGTCGGGCAGCCAGACCGTGTGGCGGCCGGCGACCATCTGAAGCGCGACCAGCACGATCGGCACGCCCAGCACCACCGTCGAGCCGGGCGGGAAGGGGAGCATGTTGATCACGCACGTGAAGACCAGGAAGGTCGCGAAGGACCGGTCGGCGAGCGCGTTGCGGATGCAGCGCACCGTGACGTCGCCGTGCTCGCGCGCGGCAAGTTCGCGCATCACCTGCGACAGCGCGCGCGGCCGGTGGGGCCGCCCGGCGTCGTCGGGCGGTGGCGGGTCGGCTTCGGTCCTGTCCTGTTCGAGCATCGGGCGGTTCATAATCGGTCATTCATGGCGCACCTTCGCCTCGGTGTCATCGCCCCTCCTCATCGCACGGATTTGTTTACAGACCTTTGTCCGGCGCCGCGGACGCCGCGCGCAGCGCCGCCGCAAGGTCGCCATGGCCCGTTAGGCGCCGTTCGAACGCCAGGCCCAACCGCTCGGCTGCCGCGCGCGCCTTGACGGTCAGGGCCGCCTCGTCGGTCTGGGCGATGTAGAGCAGGCGGGTATAGTGCGCGAAATAGACATCGCGCAGTTCGGGATGGCGGTCGAGCCCCAGAGGCCGGATCAGGAACGCGTCCAGATGCCTGGCCAGGAAATCGGTCATGAAGAAGGTCGTCAGATATTCGTCCTGGTCGGCCGCGGCGAAGGCGTCGTTGCCGATGTAAAAGGAAAAACAGTGCGGCCCGGCGATCCGCTCCACCCCGTGGCGTTCGCAGACCCTGTCGAGCATGCCGCCCGTGCCGCAATCGGCATAGCCGACGAAGATGCGCTCGAAGCCATCGGCGCGCGCCTGCTCGATCGCCTTGTCGACGGCGGGGGCGATCCTTTCGGGATGATGGTGGAAGTCGGCCGGAAGGCAGGTGAGCGAAATGTGATCGAGCCCGTTGGCGCGGCACACGTCCAGGATTTCGCGCGCGATCATCCCGCATCCGATGACGCGGACGGGGGCGGGACCTGGAATCTGTTTACTTTTCGGCATGGTCGGTCAGTTTAATATGTTCGCGGCCGGTCGCCTTGCCCGATTGCGCCCGGCGGGCGAGAGGTATAGGGCTTTGCCCTGCTTTTCCAAGTGGAACGGTTGACGTGAAGCACCAGACCATAGCCGCTGACGCCGAACCGGTGGCCGCCGCGCCGGCCCTTTCGGTCGTGCTGCCATCCTATAACGAGGCCGAGAACATCCCGGTCATCGTCGGCCGGATCGGCGGTGCGCTGGGCGGGCTCGCCCACGAGATCATCGTCGTCGACGATGACAGCCCGGACGGCACCGCGGCGGTGACGCGCGCGGTCGCGCGCGCCCATCCGCATGCGCGATGCATCCGCCGGGTCGGCCGTCGCGGCCTGTCGGGAGCCTGCGTCGAGGGCATGATGGCCGCCAACGCGCCCGTCATCGTGATCATGGACGCCGACATGCAGCATGACGAGACGCGGCTGCCGGCGATGCTCGCCGCAATCGCCGACGGCGCAGATCTGGTGATCGGGTCGCGCTATCTTGAGGGCATCAAGGCCGGCGGCGGCTTTCACAAGAAGGCCCGCGCCAGGGGCAGCGAACTGGCGACCTCGCTTGCCAACATGATCACCGGCCGCTACACGACCGATCCGATGAGCGGCTTCTTCATGCTGCGGCGGGACGTTGCCGACCGCGTCGCCGGCTCGGTCTCGCGCGAGGGGTTCAAGATCCTGTTCGACATCGTCAGCCGGTGCGGCGCGGAACTGGACATTCGCGAGGTGCCGTTCGCGTTTCGCGAGCGCGTTGCCGGCCAGAGCAAGCTCGGCTTTCTGGTCACCATCCAGTTCCTTGGACTTTTGGTCTCGCGCTTCACCGGCGGCCTCGTGCCGGCGCAGTTCCTCTTGTTCGCGATGGTCGGCACGTCCGGTCTTGTGGTGCACATGGCCGCACTTTACGGATTTTCGGCGTCCGGCCTCAACTTCACCCTGGCGCAGACCTTTGCGACCTATGTCGCAATGTCGACGAACTTCGTCTTCAACAATCAGGTTACCTATGGACATCGCAAGCTCGTGGGCAGCCGATTCTGGGGCGGTCTTGCGACCTTTTATGCGGTCTGCTCGATCGGCGCGCTCGGCAACATCGCCGTGGCCGAGCGCATCTTCGAATGGGGCGCCCCGGTCTGGATCGCCGGCCTGGCCGGCGCCGTCATGAGCGCCCTGTTCAACTATGCGGTGACCAAGCTCGTCACCTGGCGCGACGCCTGATGCCGGCGGCGCCGGTATCCGGTCAGGCGTGCTCCATCCGGTTGTGGCGGCGCTTCATGAACAGTTTCGCCGTCTCGACCGCCACCGCCGCGTCGCGGCAATAGGCGTCCGCGCCGATCGCCTGGCCGAACTCCTCGTTGAGCGGCGCGCCGCCCACCAGCACGATGTGGTCGTCGCGGATGCCCTTTTCCTTCATCGTGTCGATGACGACCTTCATGTAGGGCATGGTGGTGGTCAGGAGCGCGCTCATGCCGACAATGTCGGGCTGCTCGCGCTCGATCGCCTCCAGATAGTTCTCGACCGGATTGTTGATGCCCAGATCGACCACGTCGAAGCCGGCGCCCTCCATCATCATGCCGACCAGGTTCTTGCCGATGTCGTGAATGTCGCCCTTGACGGTGCCGATCACCATCTTGCCCAGCTTGGGGGCGCCCGTCTCGGCCAGGAGCGGGCGCAAAATGGCCATGCCCGCCTTCATCGCGTTGGCCGACAGCAGCACCTCGGGCACGAACAGGATGCCGTCGCGGAAGTCCTCGCCGACGATGCGCATGCCCTCGACCAGCGCCTTGGTGAGCACGTCGTAGGGCACCCAGCCGCGTTCGAGCAGGATCCGCGTGCCCTCGACGATCTCATCCTTGAGCCCGTCGTAAAGGTCGTCGTGCATCTGCTGCACCAGCTCGTCGTCCGCAAGCTCCGACAGGACGATGTCTTCTTCGTCAGACATTTACGGTCTCCCAACCGGCCGAGTTGACTTTCGATCATAGGCGGGATCGAACCCCGCCAAGTGAGATGGGTGCGACCTCCCATGAAGCGAATACGACAAAAAGCCGCCACCCCGACACGCACCTTCTCGGCGTACAGGTCGTTCGGCTTTGATATAATGATATCTTTATATCGTTATTTATGGTGATGGCAAGGCATTTCCGCATGCGGGACGTGTCGCAGCGGCGCAAGGCGAGGGCGTTGTGGGCAATGTGTCGGGAGCGGGCGCGCGCGAGACTTCGAACGAACGGCGCGTGGCGCCGCGATCCGGCGTGGATGGAGAAGGGCATGGACCAGAACGACGTTGCGGCCGACGCCGAAGCATCGGGCGAATCGGCCTCGGGCGCCGGTGCGCGGCGCGGACGCCGTGGCGCGGGCGGCGCGGCGGCGCGGCGTGCCTCGCGCGCGGGCGCGGCGGCGGGCCGA